>NZ_QAJB01000322.1:1800-10411 GCF_003061325.1 Microbacterium sp. HMWF026 | reverse complement strand
GCTTTCGCGTGCGCCCCCCGCGCGCCGCGGGCGCACGCGAAAGCGGCGCCGCCCGCGAGGGGCGACGCCGCTGAGAAGACCGTAAATCAGGCCTGGCCGAGGGCGGCCGATACGACGGCCCGCGCCTCTTCCTGCACCTCGCGCAGGTGGTCCTCGCCGCGCAGCGACTCCGCGTACAGCTTGTAGACGTCCTCGGTACCCGAGGGGCGGGCGGCGAACCACGCCGACTCGGTCTGCACCTTGAGGCCGCCGATCGCGGCGCCGTTGCCCGGCGCGTGCGACAGCTTGGCCGTGATGGGCTCACCCGCCAGCTCGGTGGCCGAGACGGCATCCGGAGACAGCTTGGACAGGGCCGACTTCTGCGCGGGCGAGGCCGGGGCGTCGACCCGCTGGTACGCCGAAGCCCCGAACTCCGCCTCGAGCTCGGCGTAGCGCTGGGAGGGCGTCTTGCCGGTGACGGCGAGGATCTCGGCGGCGAGCAGGCAGAGCAGGATGCCGTCCTTGTCGGTGGTCCAGACGGTGCCGTCCTTGCGCAGGAACGACGCTCCGGCGGACTCCTCGCCGCCGAAGGCGACGGATCCGTCGAGCAGGCCGGGGACGAACCACTTGAAGCCCACCGGCACCTCGAGCAGCGTCTTGCCGAGCGAGGCGGCGACGCGGTCGATGATCATCGACGAGACGAGGGTCTTGCCCACGGCGGCATCCGTCGGCCATCCGTCGCGGTGCGAGAAGAGGTAGTCGATCGCGACGGCCAGGTAGTGGTTGGGGTTCATCAGACCCGCGTCGGGCGTCACGATGCCGTGGCGGTCCGCGTCGGCGTCGTTGCCCGTGAGGATGTCGTACTCGTCGCGCGCGGCGACGAGCGAGGCCATGGCCGAGGGGGACGAGGGATCCATGCGGATCTTCTCGTCCCAGTCGAGCGTCATGAACTTCCACGTCGGGTCGACCTCTGGGTTCACGACCGTGAGGTCGAGGCCGTAGACCTCGGCGATGAGCGCCCAGTACTCCACCGACGCGCCCCCCAGCGGGTCGGCGCCGATGCGCACGCCGGCGTTCTTGATCGCGTCCACGTCGATGATGGATGCCAGATCCCGCACGTACGCGTCGCGGAAGTCGTACTGGCCCAGGCTCTCGAGGTCGATGTCGGCGTGCGGGGTGCGCTGCACGCCCTCGAGCCCGGCGGCGATCAGCGCGTTGGCGCGGTCGGCGATCCAGCCGGTCGCGTCGGTGTCGGCGGGGCCGCCGTGCGGCGGGTTGTACTTGAAGCCGCCGTCGCGGGGCGGGTTGTGCGAGGGGGTCACGACGATGCCGTCCGAGCGGCCCGCGTCGTCGGCGGCACGGTCGCGGTTGTAGGTGAGGATTGCGTGGCTGAGGGCGGGGGTCGGCACCCACGAGTCGCGCGCGTCCACGCGCACATCGACGCCGTTGGCAACGAGCACCTCGATCGCGCTGCGCTCAGCCGGCAGCGACAGACCGTGGGTGTCGCGGCCGAGGAAGAGGGGGCCGGTGATGCCCTGCGCGGCGCGGTAGTCCACGATCGCCTGGGTGGTCGCGAGGATGTGGTCCTCGTTGAAGCTGGTGCTCAGCGACGATCCACGGTGGCCGCTGGTGCCGAAGGCGACGCGCTGCTCGGGCACCGTGGCATCCGGTTTGCGGTCGTAGTAAGCGGCGATCAGTTCGTCGATGTCGATGAGATCGGATGCCTCGGCGGGCTGTCCTGCGCGACTGCTCATGCGCCCAGTCTGCCCGGTGGATCCGACATGCGCACACGCCGTGACGCATTCTGGGCGAATCCGTCGCCGCGAACCGCTTCGCCGGGTCCGTGCGGAGGCCCCCGGGCGGGGGAGCGCTCAGCGCGGGCGGCCGCGCCCCGCGGCGATCAGGGCCTCGAGCGCGACCCGCAGCGCGGGCGAATCGGCCTGCGAGCGCCGGTGCACGGCGACGACGTCGCGGGTGGAGGCCGGTGCCGCGGTGGGGATCGCGACCAGGTCGTCGCCGAGGGCGGCGCGTCCGAGCCGGGGAACGAGCGCCACGACGGCCCCGGTGCGTGCGAGCTCGAGGTGGTTCTCGAACTCCATGGATTCGTAGACCACGCGGGGTGCATTGCGGATGCCGTCGAACAGCCGTCGCAGCCACTGCCGGCAGATGGTGGTCTCGAAGGTCGCGACCCAGGCCTCGTCGGCGAGGTCGGCGGGGTGCACGACCTCGCGGTCGGCGAGGCGGTGGTTCCGGTGGACGATGACGTCGGCGACATCGGTGAACAGGGGCGTGACGACGATGTTCTCGGGGATCGCGAGGGCCACTCCGCCCCACTGGTGCGCGATCCCGAGGTCGCGCTGGCCGGAGGCCACGAGCGCGACCGTCTCCCACGGCTCGCTCTCGCGCACGAGGAGGCGCAGGTCGGGGTGCGCTGCGGCGAGGTCGACCAGCAGGGGCGCGAGCATCCCCCGTACCACCGTCGAGAAGGCGGCGACGCGCAGGTCGCCGGCGACCGCACCGCGGGGCGATCCGTCGGCCTGCAGGTCGGC
Organism: Microbacterium sp. HMWF026; assembly: GCF_003061325.1. NCBI lineage: Bacteria > Bacillati > Actinomycetota > Actinomycetes > Micrococcales > Microbacteriaceae > Microbacterium > Microbacterium sp. HMWF026. The sequence continues at coordinate 7,883 of NZ_QAJB01000322.1, read as the reverse complement.
GCGCAGCTTCTCGAGCTCGGCGAGGATCGGCGTAGATCCCACGACGAGGTGCGTCCCGGCGTCGGTGAGGGCGACGCCACGGCCGACGCGCTCGAGGAGGGTCACGCCGGTCTCGCGTTCGAGGCGCTTGATCTGCTGCGACACGGCGGAGGGGGTGAAGCCCAGAGCCGAGGCGGCCGCCGACACGCTCCCCTCGCGGGCGACCGTGCGCAGCGATCGGACGGCATCGAGATCAATCATGCAGCGACGCTACCGTGTTTCGTGAAGAAACGGTCGCTGGTGCTTCACAACGGATGCCGCTGGACTGGGAACGTGAGCAGACGCGACATGATGCTGGCCGCCGGGGTGGCCGCCGCCTGGGGCTTCAACTTCCTCGTCATCGAGTGGGGGATGGCCGGCATCCCGCCGCTGCTGTTCGTCGCGATCCGCTTCGCCGTCGTCGCGGTCTTCATCGTGATCGTGCCTCGGCCCGTGGCATCCTGGCGCACCGTCGTGGGAGTGGGTCTCTTCATGAGCCTGGGGCAGTTCGGGCTGCTCTACACCGCGCTGGCGCTGGGGCTGCAGCCGGGGTTGGCGGCACTGCTGCTGCAGGCGCAGGCGGTGTTCACGGTCGTCATCGCCGCGGGCGTGCTGCGCGAGCGGCCCACCGCGGGGCAGAGCGTGGGCGTCGCGATCGGAGTGGCCGGCCTCGCGGTGGTCGCCGCCGGTCGCGGGGGCAACGCGCCCGCGCTGGCGGTGGTGCTCGCGCTCGCCGCGGCGCTGTCGTGGGCGGTGGGCAACGTCGTGTCCCGGCGGGCCGGCGTCGTCGCGGGGCCGGGGCCGCTGGGTTCGCTCTCGCTCACGGTCTGGTCGGCGCTCGTCGTCCCCGTCCCGGCGCTCGCCCTCGCGTTCGCCGTCGACGGTCCCGCCGCGATCGGCGCGGGGCTCGCCGCGTTCGGCTGGTCGGCCGTGCTGTCGACGGTGTACACGGCCGGACTGTGCACCCTCGCGGGGTACGCGATCTTCAACGGCTTGCTCGCCCGCAACCCCTCGGCGGCGGTGGTCCCGTGGGTGCTGCTCGCGCCCGTGGTGGCGATGATCGCCGCGGTCCTGCTGCTCGGCCAGATCCCGGCGCCGGCCGAGATCGTCGGGGGACTCCTGCTGGTGGGCGGCGTGCTGGTGACGACGATGGCGCCGCGCGCGCGGCGTCGTCCCGCGGTCGCGGAGGCCGAAGCGCACACCCCGGTCTAGGCTGGTCGCCGTGCTGCCCGACACAGAGACCGTGCCCGCCCGTCGTACCTACAGCTACCTGGGCCCGGCCGGGACGTTCACCGAGGCGGCCCTCGCGCAGGTCCCCGAGGCGCGCGACCAGATCTGGCGCCCGGTGCGCAATGTCGGCGAAGCGCTGGCCGACGTCGTCGAGGGACGATCGGATGCCGCGATGATCGCGATCGAGAACTCCGTCGACGGCGGGGTCTCGACGGCGCAGGATGCCCTGGCGACCGTGCCGGGACTGCGCATCGTGGGCGAATACCTCGTCCCCGTGAACTTCGTGCTCGTCGGGCGGCCCGGAGCCACCCTCGACGACGTCTCGCTCGTCGCCGCGCACCCGGTCGCCTACGGACAGTGCCTGGGCTGGCTGAGCAAGAATCTGCCCGCCCACGCGCACCTGCCGGCCGAGAGCAATGTCGCGAGCGCGCTCGGAGTGCTGGACGGCACGAGCGCCGCCGACGCGGCGGTCGCCGCCCCCGGGATCGTCGCGCACCACGACCTGAGCGTGCTGGCCGAGAACATCGGCGACAACCCCAACGCCGTGACGCGCTTCGTGCTGGTCAGCCGCACGGTCGCGCCGGCGCCTCCGACCGGAGCCGACAAGACCTCGCTCATCGTCGAGCTGCCCGAGGACCACCCGGGTGCCCTGCTGGAGCTGCTCGAGCAGTTCGCCACCCGGGGCATCAACCTGAGCCTGTTGGCATCCCGCCCCATCGGCGACGCCCTCGGGCGCTACCGCTTCGTGATCGACGCCGACGGACACGTGCACGACGAGCGCATGGCCGACGCGCTGCTGGGCCTTCGGCGCTTCAGCCCGAAGGTCATCTTCCTCGGCTCGTACGCGCGCGCGGACCGCGCGATCGTCCGGTACCCGCAGCGTTACAGCGACGATGTGTTCGTCGAGGCGCGCGACTGGTTGCGGGGTCTGCTGAGCGGCGAGCCCGAGGCCTGACCCTCGGACGCCTCGGCGACCGTGGGCGGGCACTCGCACCCGCCCACCCCTCTCAGGCCGCGACGGCCGCCTGCTGTGCGATCAGCTCGAGCGTCTGAATGCGTCCGTCCGCTCCCTCGCCGTCGTAGGCGCCCGCCACCGGCGACACCATGATCTCGTCGACGCCGTGCTGCGCGGCGAAAGCGGCGAGCTGACCCTGTACGTCCGGGCCCGTCCCGACGAACCACTTCTGCCGCGTGGACGCCATGATCGACTCGGCCATCGCGTCGAACGGGTCGGCCTGGGCCTGCTCGATCGTCTCGAGCGGCACGAGGGGACGGTTGGTGCGCAGGCGCGCCATCATGCGCAGCTGCGGGAGGGCGCGCTCCTCGGCCTCTTCGGCGGTGGGGGCGGCGACGACGTTGGCAGTCACGAAGGTGCGGGGGCCCTCGCCGCTCTCATTGGCGACGAACTGGTCGCGGTAGAGGTGCAGCGCGCGGTCGAGGCCTTCACCGGCGAAGTGGTTCGCGAAGACGTAGGGCAGACCGAAGCTCGCGGCGAGCTGCGCGGAGTAGTCGCTCGACCCGAGCAGCCACACCTGCGGCATCCCGGATGCCGACGGCGTCGCCTTCACCTGGTACTCGGTGCCCGAGGTGAAGCGGACGGTCGCGCCCTCGGGCGAGGTCAGCGCCATGATGTCGGTGACGTGGTCGGGGAACCGCGAGACGTCGCTGGTCGTGCCGGAGCGATTGAGCAGTTGCGTGATGACCGGGTCGCTGCCGGGGGCGCGGCCGATGCCCAGGTCGATGCGACCGGGGGCCAAGGCTTCGAGGGCGGCGAACTGCTCGGCGACGATCAGCGGCGAGTGGTTGGGCAGCATGACGCCGCCGGACCCCACGCGGATGCGGCTCGTGCGCGCCGCCGCGGCGGCGATCAGGACCGGGGGAGTGGTGGATGCCACTGAGGGCATGTTGTGGTGCTCGGCGAACCAGTAGCGGCGGTAACCGAGGCGGTCGGCGCGCTCGACCAGGTCGAGGGCCGCGCTCACCGCCTGGGCGCTGGTCTGCCCGTGTCGCACGGGCACGAGGTCGAGAACGGAGAGGGAGGGGATCGCGTCGTTCACCCGGTCTGCAACCGCCGCGGCCCCGCGCGTATTCCTTCGGGCGGGGAGCGCAACCCCCGTGACCGGGAGGCGGCGGGGTTCTTATCGTGCCGCGCATGAACGGACCGGGGAACGAAGCACGCACGATGATGGCCGTGGATGATGCGACGTTCGCCCTCGCGCCCGGGCAGGACGTCGCCGACCTCGAGCGCCGCATCGAGACGGCGGTCCACGACGGTGGGCGGTTCGAGCGATTCACGGTGACCGGCGGTCGCGAGGTGCGGGTCCTCTTCAGTGCGCACACGCGCGTCGTGCTGTGGGGCGTGGATGCGACGACCGACCAGGGTCCGGACGTCGAACCCGACTCCGCGGCCGGCGTCTGGTACGACGGCTGAGGCGCGGCATCCATCCCCAGGTTTCTCTCAGGAAAACCGCGTGACGAATCGGTGCCGGCTCGCGTCCTATCTATGACATCGCGGGACACACGGTCCCGGTACGACGGAAGGAAGCGCACATGGCTGAGAACACCATCACCACCGGCACCCCCACCACGAAGGACGGCGGCTCGACCGTCATCGTCGACGCCGTCGTCGCCAAGGTCGCCGGCATCGCCGCGGCCGAGGTTCCCGGCGTGCACGCCCTCGGCGGCGGCGCGGCCCGCGTCATCGGCAACATCCGCCAGGCCGTGGGCGCGAAGGACTACGCCCAGGGCGTGAGTGTCGAGGTCGGCGAGACCGAGGTCGCCGCCGACATCGCCATCCAGGTCGACTACCCCGAGCAGCTCCAGCGCGTGGCCGGCAACGTCCGCAAGGCGGTTCACGAGGCCATCACCGACCTCGTGGGCATGAAGGTCGCCGAGATCAACGTCACCGTGGTCGACGTCTTCATCCCGGGTGACGACGACGAGGACACCGCCGACGAGGCGCGCGTCAACTGACATCCGTCGACAGGGGCGTCACCGCGAGGTGGCGCCCCTTTCGCGTGCCCGCGAGCTCAGCCGTCGGTGATCTCGCGGCGGAAGTAATCGTTCGCAGCCCGCTGCACCGTGACGGGGTCCCTCTCGACGGGAGCCGTGTCGAAGATGCGGCCCGCCTCGAACTGGGCGTCGACGAACCGGTCGAGGATGAGCGGCGGCGCGCCGGTCCTGAGTTCGCGGGTGCGGGACTTCAGCTCGATGAGAGCGTCGGCCGCCTCGCGGACGTCGGAGGCGACCTCGCCCTCGGCGAGGAGGGTCGGAAGGTCCATCGGGGGCAGCGCGCTCTGGGGGTGAGTCTGCAGCCATCGCAGGGCTGCCGCCGGCCGCAGCGCGTAGAAGAACCGCTTGAGGCTCTTCGCTCCGGCTCGCTGCTGCTGACCGACGTGCAGATAGTGCCGTCCGACGGACGCGCGCTCGACCGTTGCGTCGGCGAGGGCCATCAGGCGATCCCGGAAGGCCGGATCGCCCGTGTAGACGATCGGCGAACGCAGCCACTCGAGGGCGGTGGCGTTTCCCTTGACGATCAGTCGGACGGTCTTGGCGAGGTCCCACCCGTTCACGTCGAACGTCTCGTCCAGCGGCGTCTCGATGACGTCCCGCGCCGGCCACAGCGACAGGTACTCGGCCCGTGGTCGAACGAACAGGAACCGGCAGTCGTAGTCACTGTCGGGCGAAGGGAATCCCCACGCGCGACTGCCGCTCTCGATCGCCCAGGGGATGCGGACGCCATGGACCTCGCCGACCGCGGTCAGGCGGCGATCGATCTCGGCGACGACGGCGGGGTCGAGGGAGGCGGGGACGGCGCGCATCGTCCGACGATACCGAGCGCCTCCGAGCTCAGCCCCCGTGACGGACGTGCGAGTACGCGTCGAGGGCGCGCTTGCGCGTCTCTCCCAGATCGACCATCGGCTCCGGCGGGTTGTCGCCGAGGTGCTCCGGTGCCCACTCCTTCACGTACGCGTCGCGCGGATCGAACTTCTTGCGCTGCGTTTCGGGGTTGAACACGCGGAAGTAGGGTGCGGCATCCGCTCCCGATCCGGCGACCCACTGCCAGTTGAACGGATTGCTCGCCGCGTCCGCGTCGACCAGGCAGTCCCAGAACCACTGTTCGCCGTGGCGCCAATCGATCAGCAGGTTCTTGATGAGGAAGGATGCCGTGACCATGCGCACCCGGTTGTGCATGACGCCGGTCTTCCAGAGCTGACGCATCCCGGCATCCACGACGGCGACACCGGTCTCGCCCCGCTGCCATTTCTCGAGGTGGGAGCGGTTCAGCGTCGGCCAGGGGAAGGCGTCGTACTCGCGACGCCAGTTCTTCGTCGCGATGTCCGGGGCGTGGAACGTCACGTGCCAGGCGAACTCGCGCCAGACGATCTCGGACAGGAATCCCGCCGCGCTCTTCGCGTGCGTCCCCGAACCCTTGTGCTCCAGCGTCTCGTGCCACACCTGGTACGGACTCAGCTCGCCCCAGCGCAGGCGGGGCGACAGGTTCGACGTCGCACCACCGGCGAACTCGTCGCGGTAGGTCGAGTAGTCACCGAGGTCGTCGTCGAGGAACTCCCTCAGGCGCGCCTTCGCGGCGGGCTCTCCGGGCTCCCACGTCTCGCGCAGGCCGCCGGCCCAATCGGGTTCCGTGGGCAGCAGGCCCCACGACGACAGGTCGTCGGAGTCGATGGATGCCGACACCCCCGGCACCTTGCGCGCCTCGGGTAGCGGCGCTCGCGGCGCGGGCAGCTTCTGCACGGCGCGCGAGAACGGGCTGTACACGCCGTAGGGCTTGTCGCTCTGCGTGCGAACGGTCCAGGGCTCGTACAGCAGGTTCG
>NZ_QAJB01000322.1:0-1758 GCF_003061325.1 Microbacterium sp. HMWF026 | reverse complement strand
CCTTCCCGCGTCGCAGGACGAGCGACGAACCGCGCTCGGCGAGGCGCTCGCCGAGCGAGCCGAGTGAACCGTCGAGCCACCATCGGGCGGCTCCGCCGATCTGACGGACGCCGTCGGACTCCTCGTCGAGCACGTAGAGCGCGACGATGGGTTCGTCGCGGTCGAGCGCGGCGCGCAGGGCCGGATGGTCGGTCAGGCGGAGGTCGTCACGGAACCACACGATCGAGGGCGAAGCCATTCCCCGACGGTATCCACCGCGGCATCCCGTCGTCCGGGCTTGACACCCGCCTCGGCCGGCGCCGCCGCGCCCGGCGCCGCCGCGCCCGCGCATCCGACGCGAGACCGCACCCGTGTCGCGAAACCGTGCCCGTTCGTCGACCAGTGCCTACGGTCTGGACGAGGGCGTACGGTCTCGCGGCGACGTCCGACGTCCGGCCGCCGACGCCGGACGTCAGATGGACGAGGTGTCGTGACCCTTCGGCAGCGCGACGATGAGACCGCCCGCGATGATGCTGGTGTAGATGCGGGTCGCCTCTCCGAACTCGTCGCCGTCGAGCTCGATCGGCTGCGCCGGCGAGGTGGCGAGCTCGATGCCCGTGCCCCGCAGGTACCGCACCGACGAGTCCTTGCGGCGCTCGAGCACGCGACGACCGGCGCGGAACTTGCGCAGCACCGAGTTGTCCCACACGATGCTCCGCCACACGCCGAGCCAGCCCAGCACTCCGGTCGGCTGCAGGACGGCCACGTCGAGGCGACCGTCGGCGATCGAGGCGTCGGGGATCAGCGCGACACCGCCCTGCAGGGCGCCGCAGTTCGCGAAGAGCACGCTCTGCACCTTCGCCGAGTGCAGGCGGTGACCGTTCAGCTGGTACATGACGCGGAACGGCTTCGCGTTGACGAGGGAGCGGGCGGCACCGTCGACGTACGCGACCCAGCCGACCTGCTTCTTGAGGTCGTCGCGGGTGTTCTGGATCATCGCCGCGTCCAGCCCCATGCCGGCCATGACCGAGAAGCCGTGCTCCTCGATCTCGCCGTCGGCGCGGCGGATGCGGGCGAGTCCCGTGTCGATCGAGTGGACGTCGCCCTCGAAGGTCGCGCGGATCATCGTGTCGGTGTCGTCGAGGGGCAGGTACAGGTTGCGCGCGAGCAGGTTGCCCGTGCCGCTGGGCAGGATCGTCAGCGGAACACCCGTGGAGGTCAGCGCCTCGGCGACCGCGCGGACGGTGCCGTCGCCGCCGGCCACGAGCACGGCATCCACCTTCTCGTCCAGGGCGGCGCGGGTGGCGTCATCGCCCAGATCGTCGACGGTCGTCTCGTAGAAGAGGGGCTCGGCCCAGCCGGCGTCCTTCGACAGCTCGGCGACGCGGCCGCGCAGCTCCTCGGGTTCGACCTTGGTGGGGTTGTAGACGAGGGCCGCGCGCTTGTTCTGCGCGGGTTCGGCGTCCATCGGCTTCTCGTCGCCCTCGGCGCCGACGCGCTGCGCCTTGCCGGGGAGCTCCTCGGACGAATCCGGGTCGACGTCCTCGGGCTGGTGGATGACGTCGTCGGGCTCCGCGGCGTCCTTGGGGTGGGGGACGTCCTTACGCGGGCGGTCGCCCGCGTCGTCGCCGAGGCGCGCGGCGTGGAAGTCGTCGTGCGATCCGTCCGCCGCGGCGGCGTCCGCCTTCACCTCGGCGGGGGCATCGGCGGGGACGGTTTCGGGGGACTCCGCGTCGTCACGCGGCTCGTCAGGGGCGGCCATGGCATCCACCATAGGAC
>NZ_QAJB01000321.1:0-1477 GCF_003061325.1 Microbacterium sp. HMWF026 | reverse complement strand
CGTCGCACCAGCGCCTTGACAGCGGCGTCGGCGCACCCGGCTCAGGCGTAGGACTCGGGCGGGACGACGTCGTCGGCGGGCTCGGGCACGACGTACAGGCCCGTGGGGGAATTGGCGGTCGACATCAGAGCCTCGAGCCAGGCGCGGTTGAGCGCGGGGGGTCGCCCGCCGTTGAACTTGAAGACGATGTTCGCCCGCGGGTGGACCCACACCGACGTGCGTCCTCCACCGGTGCTGATGTCGTCCTTCCACACGAAGTAGAACGGCTCTCCGCGGCGCAGCTTGTTGCCCACGACCACCTGGAGGTGCGCGAGGAGACGGTCCTCGAAGTCGTTGCGGACGCCGCCTTCGTAGATGAACTTGCCCACGTCTCTCCTTCTGCGGGCACGGCGCCCGACCTTCCTCACTGTGCATTCGCTGTGTGCGTCGGTCGGGGGTGCGAGACCATGCGCGCCACCACGAGACCGAAGGCGTCGCTAGAACATGCGCGCGATCTGCGCGGGGTTCTGTCCGTAGTGTTCGCGGTGATAGCGGGCGAACCGCGAGGCGCTCGAGAACCCCCAGCGCCGGGCGACGTCGGCCACCGAGATGGCCGTTCCCGCGCGCAGTTCCTCGTGCGCGCCGCTGAGCCGTACGCGCCGCAGGTATTCGGTGGGCGTGGTGTCCAGCGCCCGGCGGAAGGCGTGCTGCAGGCCGCGCGATGACATGCCGGAGGCGGCCGCGATTTCTTCGAGCGTCAGCGGTTCCCGCGCGTGCTCCTCGATGAACGCGATCGCCCGGCGGACGGTCCGCGGTGCCGCCGAGCGCTGCCGCTGCCGCTCGACGGCCTCGACGAAGGGGGTCGAGAAGGTCGAGAGAGTGGTGAGCAGCGCGTGCCGCCGCAGCTCTGCCGCGATGAGGTCGTCGTCGTGCAGCGACATGAGCGAGGTCGACACGTGCACGAAGGCGCGCTCCCACTGCGTGGTCGCGTCGCGACTACGGCCCTCCGGTTCCATCCGCCGCAGGACGAGTCGGTCGTCCCCCGAGGCGAGGCGGGCGATGCGTTCGGCGTCGCTGCGGTCGAACACGAACGCGCGGACGCGCGCCGAGCGCGCCCACTGCGCCTCCGCCCCGGCCTCGGACGTCACCCACGGACGCCGCGGATCGATCGCCCGCCCCTCGGCCTCGACCCGGGCATCGTCGGCCACCAGTCGGCACGCCATGAACTGCTCGTCGACGCGTACCGAGGAGTGCACGCCGGCGCCGAGCTCGTACGACACGGTCGAGAACCCCGGGAGCTCGACCGAGGTCCACGCGAAGGCGATATTGCGGGGGTCGACGCGGTCGAGACGGGCGCCGGGGATGAACTGCTTCCACACGCGTTCGACGTCGTCGACGCCGTGCGAGCGCACGCGCAGGATCTGTCCCATGATCTTCCTTTCGCCGCGGCGAGGTGCGGCTGACTGTTCGGCGGGGGAGGCGAGCGGCCCTACGGAGG
>NZ_QAJB01000320.1:0-2050 GCF_003061325.1 Microbacterium sp. HMWF026 | reverse complement strand
GCTCAATGCTGCGTGCTTGTGCCAATCCGTGCCCCCGAGTTCATGCATAAGAATTAATTCTTGGTTATAGACAACATCTCGTAGTGTCTATAGAAGCACAAACGGGGGAGGGCGTCATGGTGAGAGCACGCCGAATGGCGGCCGCGATGGCCGCGGCGATCTTCGTCACCATGACGGTGGGTTGCTCCGGGGGAGAGGCAGAACCTGGCACGTTACCTGCTGCCAGCCCGGCTCTGTCAAATGCGCCGACCGCTTCAGCGGCATCCGCCGACACCCTCGACGACGAAGAACGCGATGCGGGGACCGCCACGGCACAGGCTGCACTGAAGGCGTTCCTGCAGCGCGACCTGCCCTACGACAGTTGGTGGGCCCAGCTGAAGCCGATGCTTACCCAAGAAGCGGTCTTCGCATACGAGTACACGGACCCGCAGAGCGTGCCCGCCACGACTATCACGGGAGAACCGCTTGTGTCAGCGGCCCCCAGCGCCACCCAGATGAACGTGTTGATAGCCACGGGGGTCGGGCAATACATGATCGTCCTGTACCGCGAAAACGCTCGAGCAGGATGGGCCGTCGACCGGCTCACGCCCCCCGAACAGGCGGGCCCCTGACGGTGAAGAAGGTCATCCCTGCCGTTATCGCCGGCGTCATTCTCCTGCCGACGCTTCTCGTCGTGCTGTTCTTCGGAGACAACGGCGCCGCCGCCGCGTGCCAGCCCACCCCTGCCAACGTCGACGTCAGCCAACTGCCGCCCGGAGGCATCGCCGGCTACAGCGGCGAGCAGCTGCGGAACGCTGCACAGATCATGGCCGCGGGTGCCGCCCTCGGTCTGGACGCGCGCGGACAGACCATCGGCGTGATGACAGCCATGGGCGAGTCCTCGCTCCGTGTGCTCGATCAAGGCGACGCCGTAGGCCCCGATTCTCGCGGCCTCTTCCAGCAGCGCGACAACGGCCGCTGGGGGTCCTACGAGGACCGGATGGACCCGTTCATCTCGGCCACCAACTTCTTCAAAGCCCTCCAGCAAGTCCAGGGATGGGAGAACCTGCCGCCCTCAATCGCGGCGCATCGAGTGCAGGTCAACGCCGACCCGTACCACTACGAGCGTTATGTCCAGCCCGCTGCAGAGGTGGTCGCGGGACTGTCCGGCGTGGACCCCGGGCAGATCCAGGAATGTACCGTCCCTGACGGCATCATTCCCGGCGGGATCAACGAACCCGGCCCGTGGGGCGGGTACGAGAACGGCCGTATCCCCGAGAACACGCTCTCGCCGATCCCGTGGAAACCCGAGTACGTTCTTCGCGCCGACGCGACTCAGGCGCTCATCGCGCTGAACAACGCCTACCGCGCTCAGTTCGGTCAGGACCTCGTCGTCAACGACGGGTACCGCGACTACGACGAGCAGGCCAGAGCCAAGGAAATCTACGGCAGCGATGCCGCCACACCCGGACAGTCCAACCACGGGTGGGCACTCGCTGTCGATGTCGGCATATTCAGTTTCTACAGCCTCGAGTACACGTGGATGGACCAGAACGCCCCTCGTTTCGGGTGGCGTAACCCCGACTGGGCACGGCCTGGGGGGCGCGGTCCGATCGAATCATGGCACTGGGAATTCTGGGGAGTAGCAGCATGAGCGACGAACAATTCGACCCGACGACCGTTCCGGCATTCCCAGTTCTCACCCTCGCGATGGAAGGTGAGCAGCTGGTGACCCTCAACGGCCTGCCGGTCGACGTACCCGAAGGCTCCACCCCTACCGAGGCGGGAGTCGCCGCCGCGGCCCAGCAGGCGGCCCAACTTGGTCTTCACGCGGTGCGAGTGCGTGCTGTCGTTGACGACACGGAGCACCGGATGGTTGTCACCGCAGACGGCACCGCTCACGAGCTCGCCATGCCGGCGCCTGAAACAGAGCAAAAGCGCTCACGTTTGCCGCTGCTGCTCGCGCTAGGACTTGCTGTAGTGATCGTCGTCGGAGGAACCGTCGCGACTCTCGCTGTCGTGTTGCAGTCGGCGCCGGCCCCCGTGGCCACCGCCGACCCCGGCCCCCCAG
>NZ_QAJB01000319.1:0-13844 GCF_003061325.1 Microbacterium sp. HMWF026 | reverse complement strand
CCCCCGCCGGGGGTGAAACAACCGTTACCTCCCTGCCCCCGACGACGCGGTCGCGGGTAATCCCTCCTCCCTACGCTGACGATCACGCCCCACCCATGCGGGGCGCTGCACCTCCCCCGTATCGCCCATGGAGGACTCCGTGACCGTCACCGACCCGCGCCCCGAAGCCGCAACGGCGCCGCCCGCAACAGAAGCCGCAGCGCTGGAACGCCGCCCCGGCCGCTGGATCGACAACTGGAACCCCGAGAACGCGGAGCAGTGGAACAGCGTGGGCAAGGCCATCGCCTCCCGCAACCTGCGGTGGTCCATCTTCGCCGAGTTCCTCGGGTTCGTCGTCTGGCAGCTGTGGTCGGTCGTCGTCGTCTCGCTGCCGGCGGCGGGCTTCCAGCTCTCCACCGGTGAGATCTTCTGGCTCATCTCCATGCCGAGCCTGGTGGGCGCGACGCTGCGCATCCCCTACACGTTCATGGTTCCCCGCTTCGGTGGCCGCAACTGGACCATCGTCTCCGCCGGCCTTTTGCTCATCCCGAGCATCGGCCTCGCCATCGCGGTCAGCAACCCGCAGACTCCCTTCGGCCTGCTGCTGCTGATCGCCGCCTTCGCCGGCTTCGGTGGCGGCAACTTCGCCAGCTCCATGGCGAACATCACCTTCTTCTACCCGGCCGCGCAGAAGGGTTACGCGCTCGGACTCAACGCCGCCGGCGGCAACCTCGGCGCCTCGGTCGCGCAGTTCGTCGTCCCGATCGTGATCACGGTCGGTGCCGCCGCCACCCTCAACCTGCCGCTCGCGGGCCTCATCTGGGTGCCGCTCATCATCGTCGCAATGGTCGGCGCGTACCTCCGCATGGACAACCTCTCCAGCGCCAAGGCCGACATGACGGCATCCCTCGCCGCTCTCAAAGAACCGCACCTGTGGGTCATGGCCGTCCTCTACATCGGCACCTTCGGCTCGTTCATCGGCTTCGCCGGCGTCTTCCCCAAGCTGCTCGCCGACACGTTCCCCGACTTCAAGGGCTTCACCATCGGCACGGCGACCGTCACCCTCGCGTTCCTGGGTGCGCTCGTCGGTTCGCTCGCCCGCCCCTACGGCGGAAAGCTCGCCGACCGCTTCGGCGGAACCGTCATCACGATGGGCGCGTTCACGGTGATGGGGCTCGGCATCCTGGGAGTCATCCTGACCCTGCCGATGCAGAACTTCGCGGTGTTCCTGCTGTGCTTCCTGGTGCTGTTCGCCGCCGCCGGCATGGGCAACGGTTCGACGTACCGCATGATCCCGACGATCTTCACCCTGCGCGCCAACGGCGGGATCGGCGCGCAGCGCAAGGCCGCCGCGGCCCTCGGCCTGATCTCGGCGATCGGTGCGTACGGCGGGTTCTTCATCCCGCAGCTGCTCGGCTTCTCGAAGACGACGTTCGGCTCGTACACCCCGGCGCTCGGCTGGTTCGCCCTGGCGTACGTCGCCTTCCTCGCCCTCACCGCCGGCGTCTACCTGCGGATGTCGAAGAAGACCGGCACCCGCATCTGATGTCCATGAGCTCCGCCGACACCCACTGCCCCTACTGCGCGCTGCAGTGCGCCATGACCGTGAGCCACGAGGGCACCACCACGGTCACCGGCCGTGACTTCCCCACCAACCGGGGAGGACTCTGCGCCAAGGGCTGGACGTCGGCGGAGCTTCTGGCATCCCCCCACCGACTCCGGATGCCACTCCTCCGCCAAGACGACGGCACCCTCGCCGAGACCACCTGGGACGAAGCGCTGGATGCCGTCGCCGCCGCGTTCCGCGACACGCGAACCACGCACGGACCCGACGCCAACGCGATCTTCGGCGGCGGCGGACTGACCAACGAGAAGGCGTACCAGCTCGGCAAGTTCGCCCGGGTCGCGCTCGGCACCTCGCGCATCGACTACAACGGCCGGTTCTGCATGTCGTCGGCGGCGGCGGCATCGAACCGCGCGCTCGGGATGGACCGGGGCCTGCCCTTCCCGGTGACCGACCTCGACGACGCCCGAACGATTCTGCTGCTCGGCTCGAACGTCGCCGCGACCATGCCGCCGTTCCTCGCGCACCTCGCCGGAGCCCGCGCCGCGGGCGGGCTGATCGTCGTCGATCCCCGTCGCTCGGCGACCGCGCGCCTGACCGAGGACGGGGCGGGCACCCACCTGCAGCCCGCCCCCGGCACCGATCTGCCGCTGCTGCTCGGCCTCACCCAGATCGTCCTGGCCGAGGGTCTCGCCGACCACGCCTATATAGAGGAGCGCACGACGGGCTACGACGCCGTCCGCCGATCGGTCGCGTCGTGGTGGCCCGAGCGGACCTCGGCGACCACCGGCATCCCCGTCGCACAGCTGCGCGAGACCGCACGCCGCCTCGCCGCCGGCCGCACGTACATCCTCACCGGACGCGGCGTCGAACAGCACGTCGACGGCACCGCCACCGCGACCGCCGCGATCAACCTCGCGCTGGTGCTCGGACTCGTCGGCCGCCAGGGCTCGGGCTACGGCACCCTCACCGGGCAGGGCAACGGCCAGGGCGGACGCGAGCACGGGCAGAAGGCCGACCAACTGCCCGGCTACCGCTCGATCCGCGACCCCGAGGCGCGTCGGCACGTCGCCGGGGTGTGGGGCATCGATCCCGAACAGATCCCGGATGCCGGCATCCCCGCCACCGCCCTACTCGGCGAACTGGGCGGGCCCGTGAAGACGCTGCTGGTCGCCGGATCGAACGTCGTCGTCTCCGCCCCTGACGTCGAGGCCGTGCGCGCGGGGCTTGAAGCTCTCGACACCCTCATCGTGTGCGACTTCTTCCTCAGCGAGACCGCCGAGCTCGCCGAGATCGTGCTGCCGGTTCTGCAGTGGGCCGAAGAGGAGGGGACGATGACCTCCCTCGAGGGCCGCGTGATCCGCCGCCGGCAGGCGCTGCCCGGACCCGACGGCGCCCGCAGCGAGCTGTGGATCATGGCCGAGATCGCGCGGCGGCTGGGCGCGGCATCCACCTGGTCGACGGAGCCGGCCGACGTGTTCGACGAACTGGCCCGGGCGTCCGAGGGCGGGGTCGCCGACTATTCCGGCCTGTCGCACGCGCTGCTCGACACGGGCGTCGAGGCGTACTGGCCGTACCGCTCGTCGAGCACCCCGCGCCCCTTCGCCGAGCGCTTCGCGCACCCCGACGGGCGCGCGCGCCTGATTCCCGTGGATGCCGCTCCCCCGGCGCCGACCGACCGGGGCGGCGACCTGACCCTCACCACCGGGCGCTACCTGCAGCAGTACCAGTCCGGGACGCAGACCCGACGAGTGACCGAGCTGCACGGCGCTCGGCCCGAGGCGCGGCTCGAGATCCACCCCGCGACGGCCTCTCGTTTGGGCATCCGCGAGGGCACCCTCGTGGCGGTGGCGAACGAGCGCGGAACCGTGCGCGCCCGGGCGAACGTGACGACCGAGATCCGGCACGACACCGTCTTTCTGCCGTTCCACTACGCGGGCGAGGGCTGCGCCAACCGTCTGACCGAGGCGCTCGTCGACCCGACCTCGGCGATGCCCGAGTTCAAGCGCACGCGGGTGCGGGTGGCGCCGGTCGCCCCCACCCCCGCCGAGGAGGAGATCCATGTCTGAGCGTGTGGTGCTGGTGGGCTACGGACCCGTAGGGGCGCGGCTGGTCGAGGGGCTGCTGCCCGCCGTCCGCGACGGGCGGATCGACCTGACCGTCGTCGGGGCCGAGAGCCACGACGTGTACAACCGGGTGCTGCTGGCCGAATATGCCGTGGGACGCATGAAGCGGGACGGCCTCGACCTGGCGGGTCGCGCGATCGCGGAAGAGGCCGGGGTGCGGTTCGCTCTCGGGACGACGGTGGTCGGCGTCGACCGCGGTTCGCGGGTCGTTCGGCTGCACGATGGCATCCGGATCCCCTACGACCGTCTCGTGCTGGCGACGGGAGCGCGCGCGAACGTCCCGACCCTGGCCGGTCTCGAGCGCGCGCAGCGCCACCGCTCGGCGCGACCGGCCGAGCCGACCGCTCTCGACCAGGGAGCGTCGCCCCTGCCGCGCGGTGTCGTCGCGCTGCGCGACCTCGCCGACGCCGAACTCGTGCGCGCGGCGGTCTCGGCCGGACAGCGCATCGTCGTGCTCGGCGCCGGTGTGCTCGGCATGGAGCTGGCCCTCGCCGCCGCCGAAGCGGGAGCGCAGGTGGTCGTGGCGTACCACTCGGCGGCGCCGATGAATCGCACGCTCGACGAGAACGGCGGACGGGTGCTCGCTCACACCGCCGCCGCCCTCGGCGTCGAGATGCGGCACCACGCCCGCGCCGAGAGCATCGTCCAGCGTCACGACGACCACGGCCAGGCCTGGTTCGACGGCCTGGTCTGCGCCGACGGGAGCGTGCTGGCGGGCGACCTGCTCGTGCTGTCGTGCGGGGTCGCGGCGCGGACCGAGGTGGCATCCCTCTGCGGATTGGCGACCTCGACCGGCGTCCTCGTCGACGCGGCGTCGCGCTCGTGGACCGACCCCGACGTCTTCGCCATCGGCGACTGCGCGCACGTCGCCGACCCCGCCGACGCCGGCCCCGACGGGCGGGTGCCGGGTGGACCGAGCGGACTCGTCGGACCGGGCTGGCGGCAGGCCGACCGCCTCGCGGCGCTGCTGTCGTCCGGGGTCGACGGGCCGGTGCCCGTCGAACGCCCCGGTGTGGTCATGCTCAAGGCCGAGGGCATCGACGTGGTCGCCGCGGGCGACGTCGACGCCGATCCCTTCTCGCACGCACCCGGATGCCACGGCCCCCAGGTCACGGTCTGGGCCGACCCGGCCCGCGGCACGTACGTCAAGCTCTCGACCGTCGACGGCGTGCTGACCGGTTTCGTCTCGGTCGGGATGCCGCGCACCGGCGCGGAGCTGACCCTGCTGTTCGAACGCGGCTCGGAGCTGCCCGCCGACCGCTCGTCGCTGCTGCGGCTCGACGCGCCCGACGCGGGTATGGCCGTCGTCTCCGACCCCTTCGCCGCGGACGCCACCGTCTGCTGGTGCAACGGCGTGAGCGCCGGGGCGATCCGCGAGGCCGCCTCGGCCGCAGAACCCACCGTCGCCTGTGTGAAAGCGGCCACCCGCGCCGGCACCGGCTGCGGCGGGTGCGTCGGCCGGATCACCGAGCTGCTCGCGCGCGAGGCCGTCCCGGCCTGAGGCGGCGGAGCTCCCGGCCATGCCGTGGCGGCTGTACAGTTCACGCGTGCCTCCCCTCGAGTCCCTCCTGGCGTTCATCGCCGCGTCGATCGTGCTGATCGTCATCCCGGGACCGGGCGTGCTCTTCGTGATCGGTCGCTCCATCGCGCTCGGACGCCGCGCCGGGCTGCTGAGCGTGCTGGGCAACTCGATCGGCAACATCCCCGCGATCCTCGCCACGGCCTTCGGCGTCGGCGCCCTCGTGGCGTCGTCGATCGTCGCGTTCACCGTACTCAAGGTCGTCGGGGCCGCGTACCTCGTGTGGCTCGGCATCCAGGCCATCCGTCACCGCCGCGACCACGCGGCCGGGCCCTCACGCGCGCCCGCCTCGCGGTGGACGCTGCTGCGCCAGGGCTTCGTGGTCGGTGTGACCAACCCCAAGACGATCGCGTTCTTCGTCGCCGTGCTGCCCCAGTTCGTCGACCCGCACGAGGGAGCCGTCTGGCTGCAGCTGCTGATGCTGGGCCTGATCTTCCAGGTGCTCGCCGTGATCTGCGACTCGGTCTGGGCCCTCGCCGCGGGGACCGCGCGCACGTGGTTCGCCGGGTCGCCGAAGCGCCTGTCGACCCTGTCGGGCACGGGCGGGCTGATGATGATCGGCCTGGGCGGCGCGCTCGCGCTCACCGGCGCGAAGAGCTGACCGGCGCGCGGGTCAGCGCACGCCCAGATCGGCGGATGCCGCGCCCTCGAGCCGCGTGCCGTCGGGCGCGAAGCGCGAACCGTCGACGGGGCTGTCCCACGACCGCTCAGCGTCGTTCCACGTCAGCGGTGCGGGGGCCACGATCGCGCGGGTGCGCCCGTCGATCGTCGACACCGCCGCCGTCCGCAGCCCCTGGCGCGAGACGACACCGGCGCCCTCGGCGGGGCGCTTCACCGGTGCCGGAGCCGCGGCGGCGAGCGCACCCGCGGCCACCCCGGCCCGCCGGGTCGCCTCGCCGATCCCCCGGCCGAGGTCGGCGGGCACCGTCAGCCGCGTGCCGATCGTGCGCATCCATTCCGGGCGCTTCGCCCGCGCGACGCCGCGAATCTCGTCGCTCAGGCGCATCGCCGCGGCCGGCGCGTTCGTCATGCCCCAACCGGCGTACCCGGTCGCGAAGCGCAGGCGGCCGAGGCCCCGCGGCATCCCCCCGACGAAGGGGACCAGGTTGTGCGACTGGTAGTCCTGCCCCGACCACCGCGCGATCTCGGCCCCCACGGGCAGCGTCCGGCGCGCCCACGCGGCCAGTCCCTCGGCGAGCGCGACCTCGGATCGCGCGGATCCGACGGGATGCCGTGCCCCGGTCACGATCAGCGCCGGACGCCCGAGCGACGACGGCGCGGCGACGACGCTGCGCCCCTCGGCGCCGACCTCGCTCCACATGCCGCCGGGGGCCTCGGCATCCCCCTCCAGCGCGAAGGCGATCGCCCACGAGCGCAGAGCGCGGGTCTTGAGGTCGTACAGGCCGCGGCGGGTGATCGGCGTGCCGGTGGCGAGCACGACCGTGTCGCCGCGCAGCGAGCCGTGGGGCGTCTCGACGCGACCGGTGGGCAGCGCGTGCACGTCGGTGACGCGGACGCCGGTGTGCAGCACCGCCCCCGCGGCGACGGCGGCCTTCGCGAGCGTCGACACCAGCGCGGCCGGGTCGAGGGCCAATTGGTCGTCGAGGGCGATCGCGCGGACCGGGGTGCGTCCGCCCAGATCGCCCGGGTCGTCGGTGCGGACGTCGAGTCCCGCCTCGCGCGCGGCGTCGCGGACGGCGTCGAGCGCGGGGTCCGAGGCCAGGCCCCGACCGAAGGTGAACGCCGTGCGGCGGTCGGCCGTCGCCCCCGCGCGCTCGGCGAGCCAGTCGAGACCGGCGCGGTTGGCATCCACGTACGCGCGCACCAGGGCGGCGGGGTGGTGACGGCGCAGGGATGCCAGGGTCGTCCCCTGCAGAAGGGATGCCATCCCCACCGACGCTCCGGATGCCCCGCTGCCCACCTCACCGGCCTCGACCACGGCGACGCCGACGCCGGCCTCGGCGAGCATCACCGCGGTCGACAGTCCCGTCAGGCCGGCGCCGACGATGACGACGTCGTGGTGCGCGCCCGCCTCGAACGGGGTGGTGTCGACGGACGGGTGGTCGCGGGTCCACAGCGAGGAGGTCATGCGTCCATCCCACCGCGGGCGTCCGTGCCGTGGCATCCGCTTGCCCCGTCGGTCACGATCGTCTACCGGAGCGTGCGGATCGCCCTCGTCGCGGGTGTCCGCGTCGATAGGCTCTGCTCGTGACCGACAGCGCCGCCCCCTCCAGCCGCACGGCGGTGGTGGCCGCCGCGATCGACCTGTTCGTCCAGCACGGCTACGACCAGACCTCGGTCGAGCAGATCGCCCAGGCGGCGGGGGTGTCGCGTTCGACGTTCTTCCGGCAGTTCGGCGGTAAAGAAGACGTCGTCTTCGCCGACCACGAGGTGCTCCTCGCCGAGACGCGCGCGTTCCTGTCGCAGCCGCACGACGACCCGTGGGCCGCGGTGTGCGAGGCATCGGTGCGGGTGTTCCGCCACTTCGCCGCCGACCCCGAACTCGCACGCCGGCGGTACAAGATCGTGCGCGAGATCCCGGGCCTGCGCGACCGCGAGATCGTCACGGTGTTCCGCTACGAACGCCTCTTCGACGAGTACCTTCGCGAGGCTCTTCCCGGCCTCGACCCCTTGGATGCCGTCGGCTTCGCCGCCCTCGTCACCGCGGTGCACAACCACGTGCTGCGCCGGCTGATGCGCGGCGCCCGGGTGCCGGCATCCGTTCTGCGGCGCGCGCTCGACGACGCCCTGCGTCGTTACGGGGTGCACCCCGGCGGAGACGCCGCGGCCGGAGACGACCTGATCGTGGCGGCCTTTCCGCGGCGGATGCCGGCCGCCGAGGTCACGCGCCGCCTGCGCGCTTCGCTCGGCGAGTAGCCCCGGGGCGTCTGCGCGCGCGTCGTCGGGCCCGCCTCGCCCCGCGCCACCCTGGGTTGAGTGTCCATGACACGCCGCGGAGGGAGGGGTGCGGGCGGCGTGTCGTGGACACTCGAGGGCCGGAGGTCGCGCCCGCCGGGCCGCGTCCGTCTCGCCGCCTGCGAGTGTCCACAACACGCCGCGGCGGGAGCGGTGCGCGCGGCGTTTCGTGGACACTCGAGGGCCGGGGGACGCGCCCGCCGGGCCGCGTCCGTCTCGCCGCTTCCGAGTGTCCGCAACACCCGGACGCGCGGCGAAACCGTCCGGGTGTTCTGGACATTCGAACGCGTCCGCGGGCGGCATCCGGGAATCCGCCCCCGACGCAGCCGGGGGCGTGACACCGAGTACCACTATGCGCGATACTGGGGACCATGACCATCGACGCCGATGCCCGCGCGCTCCCCGGCGAGCGCATCGCCCACTACGACCTGCTGGGCCGCCGCGACACCGACTACTACGCGGTGTTCGCCGACATCCCCGACGCCGACCGCGCGATCTGGGACCGCGCCAAGGCGTTCGCCGACGAGGTCGGCACCCGCATGCAGGGCGAATGGGATGCCGCGACCTACCCCGTCGAACTGCTGCAGCGCATGGGGGAGCTCGAGCTGTTCACCGACGGCATCGAGCACGACGAACTCCCGCACACCTCGCCCCTGGCCGCGGGCCTGGTCAACATGGAGATCTCGCGCCACGACGGCTCCCTCGCCACGGCCCTCGCCGTGCAGGGCGGACTCGCGCTGCGCACGCTCGCCTTCTACGGCTCGCCCGCGCAGCAGCAGCGGTGGCTGAAGCCGCTCGCCGACGGCAGCGTCCCGGGAGCCTTCGCGCTGACCGAACCCGACCACGGCTCGGACTCCGTCTCGCTCGAGACCACCGCGACGCGCACCGCCGACGGGTGGTCGCTGAGCGGGACGAAGAAGTGGATCGGCAACGGCGCATCCGGCGGCATCACCTTCGTGTGGGCGCGCGTCGACGACGAGGGCGCTGACGACCACAACGACGTGCGCTGCTTCCTGGTCGAGCAGGACACCCCGGGCTACGTGGGCACCGTCATCACCGGAAAGGTGTCGCTGCGCGGCATCCACCAGGCCCACATCGCGATGGATGACGTGCGCCTGCCCGAAGACGCCGTCTTGCCGGGAACGCACACCTTCAAGGACGCCTCGGTCGTCCTGTTCGCCACGCGCTCGGGTGTCGCCTGGTCGGCACTCGGTCACGCGACGGCCTGCTACGAGATCGCCCGCACCTACGCCACCGAGCGCACGCAGTTCGGCAAGCCGCTCGCGAAGTTCCAGATGGTGCAGGAGCGGCTCACGCAGATGCTCGACGAGCTGACCGCGATGCAGCTGTACTGCCGCCGCCTCGCCGACCTCGAGACCGCCGGCGGGCTGCGACCCACGCAGGCGTCTCTCGCGAAGTACCACAACACCCGCGCCGCTCGTCGCGTGGCGCAGATCGCGCGCGACCTGCTGGGCGGCAACGGCATCCTGCTCGAGAACGGCGTCATGCAGCACATGGCCGACATCGAGGCGATCCATACGTACGAGGGGACCGAGAGCGTTCAGGCGCTCCTGCTCGGTCGCGACATCACGGGCATGAGCGCCTTCGTCTGATCCCGGATGCCATGCCCCCGGCGCGCGGTGGGCCCTGGCGCGGGGTGGGTCGCGGCGTCGCGGCGCGGGGTGGTTCCCGGCGGGGTGCGTCGAGACGCCTCTCGTGCCCACACCGCACGCGATGGCCGAGACCGCACGCGATCGTCGACGAGAGCATGCGGTTTCGACATCGGTGTGCGGTCTGGAGGGGAAGCGGCTCCGCCCGGGGGCTAATCCGCGGGAGCGAGGGGCGCAACCCGCGCGGACGATGTCGGACGCTGCCGATACGGTGAGCGCATGGGCCTGTTCTCTCGTCATCCCGCGCCGCGCGACGCCATCGCCTCGGTCGCCGAGGCCATCCAACCGCCGCCGAAGAGCCTGTGGGCCGACGGTTTCGGTCGACTGGCTATCCGCGCCGTGCAGATCATCATCGTCGTGGTGCTCGTCGCGGGACTGATCTGGGGCATCCGTCAGGTCTCGCTCGTCATCATCCCCCTCGTCCTCGCGCTGATCTTCGCGTCGGCATTCGGACCGTTCACCATGTGGATGCGCCGCAAGGGCGTGCCCGCGGTGCTCGCGACCGTGCTGACGCTGCTCGCGGTGGTCCTGGTGCTGAGTGCGCTCGGGTGGCTCGTCGTCAACGCCGTGATCAACCAGTGGGACACCCTGAGCACGCAGGCCGTCGAGGGCTTCCAGAAGGCCCAGGACTGGTACCACACCCTGCCGTTCGCGATCTCTCCCGATCAGATCGACCAGGCCGTGCAGGGCGTCACCGACTTCGTCACGAGCGCGCAGTTCGGCAGCGGCGCCCTCGCCGGGGTCAGCGCCGTCGCGTCGTTCCTGACCGGCTTCGTGCTGATGGTCGTCATCCTCTTCTTCTTCCTCAAGGACGGCCCCCGCATGTGGGAGTTCGTCCTGCGGCCCCTCCGCGGCAGCGACTACGAGCGCGGTCGCCGCATCGGCGACAAGACGGTGACCGTCCTCGGCGCGTACATCCGCGGCACCGCCTCGGTCGCCGCCGTCGACGCCATCGGCATCGGCATCGGCCTCGCGATCCTGCAGGTGCCCCTGGCGCTGCCGCTCGCGGTGCTCGTGTTCCTGCTCGCGTTCATCCCGATCGTCGGAGCGGTCACCGCCGGCATCCTGGCCGCCCTGGTGGCGCTCGTCACCAACGGGTGGGTCGTGGCGCTGATCGTCGTCGGCATCGTCGTTCTCGTGAACCAGCTCGAGGGCAACTTCCTGCAGCCGGTGCTCATGGGCCGCTCGATGAAGCTGCACTCGTTCGTCGTCCTGGTCGTGCTCGCCGGCGGAACGGCGATCGGCGGCATCCTGGGCACCCTTCTGGCGGTGCCGCTCACCGCGGTCGTGTGGGGCATCATCACTGTGTGGAACGGCGACGACAAGCCCGCCGAGTGGGCGCGACGCAAGAAGCGCTCGAACCCCGTGCCCCTCTCGGGCGACGAAGGCTGACGACCGTGCCGCACGACATCCCCGCGCCGATGCTGGCGAAGTCGGTGCCCGAGGTGCCCGACCACGCCAAGGTCGCCGGGGGTTTCAGCTACGAGCCCAAGTGGGACGGCTTCCGCGCCCTGGTGTCATGGGACGGCACCGACGTCGAGATCGGCAGCCGGGGCGCCAAGCCCCTCACCCGGTACTTCCCCGAGCTGGTCGAGGCGTTCGCCCGACTGCTGCCCGGACCCTGTCTCATCGACGGCGAGGTCGTCGTGGCACGCGGGGAGGCGGGCGCTCAGCGGCTCGACTGGGAGTCGCTGTCGCAGCGCATCCACCCCGCGGCATCCCGGGTGAACATGCTGGCCGAAGAGACCCCGGCGATGTTCATCGCCTTCGACCTGCTCGCCCGAGGCGAGCGCGACCTGCAAGGTGAGCCCTTCGCCGAGAGACGGGCGCAGCTCGTCGATCTGCTCGGCGACGTCCCCCACCCCGTGCACGTCACCCGCACGACCGACGATCCCGACCTCGCCCGCCGGTGGCTCGCCGAGTTCGAGGGCGCCGGGCTCGACGGCGTGATCGCCAAGCCCCTCGCGCAGCCGTACGCGCCGAACAAGCGCACGATGTTCAAGGTCAAGCACGCCCGTACGGCTGACGTCGTCCTGCTCGGCTACCGCATCCACAAGTCCGGCGACGGCGTGGGTTCACTGCTGCTCGGGCTCTACGACGACGACGGCCGACTGCACGGCGTCGGGGGCGCGTCCGCCTTCACCGACAAGCGCCGCCGCGAGCTGATCGACGAGCTCGAGCCGTACGTCGAGCGCGACGACGACGGCGCCGCCGTCACCGGCGAGACCGACCGCTCTCGCTTCTCGGCGTCGAAAGACGTGTCGTTCGTCCGTCTCCGCCCCGAGCGTGTGCTCGAGGTGCGGTACGACCAGCTCGAGGGCATGCGCTTCCGCCACACGGTGCAGTTCGACCGGTGGCGCCCCGACCGCGACCCCCGCTCGTGCACCTTCTCGCAGCTCGACGCGGTGGCGTCGTACGACCTCGGCGACGTCCTGGACTGAGGTCCGTCTCGCACGGGGGCGGCCGGCGTGTTCGCCGTTGCACGGCCGGCGCCGGGTCGCCCGACGCCTCGCTCCCCTGCCACCAGAACAGGCCACGTCGCCGAGAACAGGACGTTCCGCGCCGAATTCCCCTGTCCTCGCGGCATCCCATGTTGTCGTGAAGCCGATCCACGTCCGCCTCCCGCTCGCCCCCGACCGAGCCAGACCGACGCCTCACTCCCCTGCCACCAGAACAGGCCACGTCGCCGAGAACAGGACGTTCCGCGAGGAATCCCCCTGTCCTCGTCGCATCCCCTGTTTTCGTGACGCCGCTCCACCTCGCGACCGGGCCCGCGCCCGCTCCACCTCGCGACCGGGCGCGCACCCGCGCCTCGCGCCCGGGCCCCGCGCCTCGCCCCGCCCCGGCGCCCGCGCCTACGACGCCGGGTTCTTCGCCCGCGAGGGCTGCACCCGCGGCGGCTCCCCCGGCATCTTCGGGAACTCGGGCGGGAACGGCAGCTCCCCCAGCCCGTTCTCGACGTCGCGCCGCCACCACTCCAGCAACGTGTCGATGCGCCCCGGCTGGGCGGCGAACCCCTGCCACGGATCACCGACGGATGCCAACCGCTCGGGCACCGAGCGCACCGTGAAGGCGAGCGGGTCGACGCCGTCGAGTTCGTCCCATGCGAGCGGTGTCGACACCGTCGCGGTCGGAAGCGCCCGCGGCGAATACGCCCCCGCCATGGTGCGATCGCGGTTCGCCTGGTTGAAGTCGACGAAGATGCGCTTCCCGCGCTCCTCTTTCCACCAGCTGGTGGTGACGGCATCCGGCATCCGCCTCTCGAGCTCCCGCGCCGCGGCGATCACCGCGTGCCGGACGTCGAGGAATTCGTGCGTCGGCTCGATCGGGCAGAACACGTGCAGGCCGCGGTTGCCGCTGGTCTTGATCCACGCCTCCAGCCCCGCCTCGCGCAGCACGGTCCGTAGCTCGTGCGCCGCGGTCACGGCCTCGGCGATGCCGGTGCCGGGCTGAGGATCGAGGTCGATGCGCAGCTCGACGGGGTGATCGGCATCCGTCGCGAGAGAGGCCCACGGGTGGAACACGATCGTGTTCATCTGCGCGGCCCACACCGCCGACGCGATCTCGCCCAGAAAGAGCTGCGGATGCCGCCGCCCGCTGTTGTACGTGACCGTCACCGCCTCGACGAAAGCCGGCGCGCCCTTCGGCGGGTTCTTCGAGAAGAACGCCTCACCCCCGACGCCCTCGGGAAACCGCTCGAGCGAGACCGGCCGATGCCCGTTGGCGGCGATGAAGGGGTCGGCGACGGCGATGAGATACTCGGCGAGCTCGCGCTTGGTGATGCCCACCTCGGGCCACAGCACGCGGTCGGGGTTCGAGATGCCCACCTCGCGCTCACCCTGGGGGCCCGGCACGGTCAGCGTGATGCGGGGGGATGCCATGCCCCGACGCTAACGCTCCCCCGCCGCCGTGTCTGCCCCCGTTGCGCCGCGCCCCCCGAGGCCACACGCGCGACGCCCGTCGTGTCCAGCCCCGGCCACCGCGTCCCCGCGCCTCGTACGGTGGAGCAA
>NZ_QAJB01000318.1:1378-4675 GCF_003061325.1 Microbacterium sp. HMWF026 | reverse complement strand
GGCAGCAGAGCGTGCAGACGCTCGCCTCGCAGGCGTCCGCGGGCGACTACGCCTCGGCGCTCGCGGGCCTCGACGCGCTCGAGGCCGAGGGCGTCGCCCGACGCGATGCCGGCGACATCACGACGGACGAAGCCGACGGCATCCTGAGCCGTATCGCGACCGTCCGCGCCGACCTCTCCTCCCTCGCGCCGACGCCGACGCCGACGCCGACGCCCACCGAGCAGCAGACGACGGAGCCCGCGCAGGACGATTCGCAGGACTCCGTCTCGGACGACGGCGACGACCAGCAGAGCGACCCTCCCGCCGAGCAGCAGCCGTCGAACGAGGGACCCGGTGGCAAGGGCGGCGATAAGGGCGGCGACAAGGGCGGCGACAAGGGGCCCGGCGGGAAGGACTCCGGCCCCGGCAAGAAGGACGGCTGACGCCTCGCCGGGCCGCCGCTCGCGGCGTGTCCGGACGGATTCGCGTCGCGCGGTCCGAGGGCCCTCCGCGGCGTGCGAGGATTGCCCGGTGCCGCGCCGAGTGACCTCCCGACTCGACCTCGATCTGGGGGCGTCCGTCGACCTCATCTTCCAGATCACCGCCGCCCAGGGCGTGCCGCTGTCGAGCGAGGTGCTGACCTTCGCGCAGGGGGAGCGGGTCTACACCCCGACCGAGATCGTGGACCAGTCCGGCAGTCGCCTGCACCGCCTGAGCGCCGAGCCCGGTCGGCTCGAGGTGCGCTACGACGCGGTCGTCCACGGACCCGCGCAGAGCCCGCGCACGAGCGATCTCGAGACCATCAGCTATCTGCGCCCGAGCCGCTACTGCCAGTCCGACGAGGTCTTCGCCCAGGCGCGGCGGCAGTTCCGCGGACTGAGCGGGGCCGAGCTGATCGCCGCGGTCTCGACCTTCGTCGCCACGACCGTGACGTACACGCCCGGGCTCAGCCTGGGAACCGACAGCGCGGTCACCACCCTCATGACCGGCCAGGGCGTGTGCCGCGACTACGCCCACGTCGTGATCGCCCTGCTGCGGGCGATGGACATGCCCGCGCGCTACGCCGCGTGCTACGCCCCGGGGCTGTCGCCGATGGACTTCCACGCCGTCGCCGAGGCGTACCTCGACGGCGCCTGGTACGTCATCGACGCGACGCGGTTGGCCGATCGGCGCTCGCTCGTGCGCATCGCGACGGGACGCGACGCCGCGGACTGCGCCTTCTTGAGCTACCACGGCGGGTACGTGGGCCTCGAGGCCATGCACGTGGACGCCGTCCTCGAGGGCGACGAGGCGTCGGCGAGCGACGATCACGAGGCGCTCGTCCAGATCGCCTGAGGGCGACCGCGCGACCGGGCGCAAGCCCCCGGCGAGGCGCAGGTGCGTGTCCGACGCTGTGCGACGAAGCCCGATCGGGCCCGCACCCCCGGCGAAGGAGAACCCGCATGCCCCTCATCGCGATCGACGTCATCCGCGGCCACTACGACCCGACGCAGCTGCGGACGCTGATGGATGCCGTCCAGGATGCCGTCGTCTCGGCCTTCGAGGTCCCCGCGACCGATCGCTACCAGATCCTCACGCAGCACGAGCCGTTCGAACTGGTCGCCCTCGACACCGGTCTCGGCATCGGGCGGACCGAGGGGCTGGTGATGGTGCGCGTGACGTCCAAGGCGCGTCCCGACGAAGCGAAGACCGCCCTGTACCGGACGCTGGCCGACACCCTGCACGAGCGCGTGGGCGTCGCCGGCTCCGACCTGGTGATCAGCATCGTCGACAACGGCGACTCAGACTGGTCGTTCGGCCACGGCGTCGCGCAGTTCGTGACGGGCGAGCTCGGCTGAGTCGGCGCTGCGGGCGGCGGGCGGCTCCGCCGCCCCGCCATACACTGGAGGGGTTATGAATCCCGCAGCCCTCTCCGCCGCCCTGCTCGCCGTCATCGCCCCGCTCGCCGAGGCGCGACGCGAGGGCTCGTCCGCCGGGCTGAGCGTCGACGACCTGCCGCTGGAGCGGCCGAAGAACCGCGACCACGGCGACTGGGCCTCCAACGCGGCGCTCAAGCTGTCGAAGATCGTCGGCGCGAACCCGCGCGAGTTCGCGGCGCAGATCGCCGAGGGGCTCGCGGGCGTCGACGGTGTCGCGAGCGTCGAGGTCGCCGGCCCCGGCTTCATCAACATCCGTCTCGATGCCGCCGCCGCGGGCGCCCTCGCGCGCACCATCGTCGAGCAGGGCGCGGCGTTCGGCACGAACGACTCGCGCGCCGACGAAGTCATCAACCTCGAGTTCGTCAGCGCCAACCCGACCGGCCCCATCCACCTGGGCGGCACGCGGTGGGCGGCCCTCGGCGACGCCCTCGCGCGCATCCTGTCGTCGCAGGGAGCCCGGGTCACCCGCGAGTACTACTTCAACGACCACGGCGCGCAGATCGACCGCTTCGCCCGCAGCCTCGTCGCCGCCCACCAGGGCGACCCGACGCCCGAGGACGGCTACGGCGGGGCGTATATCCACGACATCGCGCAGCGCGTGGTCGAGGGGTACGACGGCGACGTCGACGCGCTGGACGCGCCGGCCCGGCAAGAGGTGTTCCGCGAGCACGGCGTCTCTCTCATGTTCGCCGAGATCAAGCAGTCCCTGCACGAGTTCGGCGTCGACTTCGACGTGTACTTCCACGAGAACGACCTGCACAACTCCGGCGCGGTCGACCGCGCCGTGGCGCGGCTGCGCGAGCTCGGACACATCTTCGAGGCCGACGGGGCGACGTGGTTGCGCTCGACCGAGTTCGGCGACGACAAAGACCGCGTCATCATCAAGTCCGACGGGCACCCGGCCTACATCTCGGGAGACCTGGCCTACTACCTCGACAAGCGCGAGCGCGGCTTCAACCGCTGCATCATCATGCTCGGCGCCGATCACCACGGCTACGTCCAGCGCCTCATGGCGATGTGCGCCGCCTTCGGCGACGAGCCCCACGTCAACCTGCAGGTGCTGATCGGTCAGATGGTCAACCTCGTCCGCGACGGCCAGCCGATGCGCATGTCCAAGCGCGCCGGCACGGTCGTCACGCTCGAGGACCTCGTCGAGATCGTCGGGGTGGATGCCGCCCGCTACGCGCTCACGCGCAGCTCGGCCGACTCGAACCTCGACATCGACCTCGACGTCCTGCAGAAGCGCACGAACGACAATCCCGTCTTCTACGTCCAGTACGCGCACGCCCGCACGCACAACGTCGCGCGCAACGCCGCGGACTCGGGCGTGGACCGCTCCGAGTTCGCCCCCGAGCTGCTCTCGCACGAGACGGAGTCGGCCCTTCTCGGCGCGTTGCAG
>NZ_QAJB01000318.1:801-1345 GCF_003061325.1 Microbacterium sp. HMWF026 | reverse complement strand
GTCGCGTACGCGGCCGAGGTCCGCGAGCCGCACCGCGTCGCGCGCTACCTCGAAGAACTGGCGGGCCTGTACCACCGGTGGTACGACAACTGCCGCGTCATCCCGCTGTCCGACGCCCCGGTCGAGGCGCTGCACCGCACCCGGCTGTGGCTCAACGACGCCACCGGCCAGGTGCTGCGCAACGGGCTGACGCTGCTGGGCGTGGGCGCTCCGGAGCGGATGTAGGCCATGACGGATGCCGTGGCCCCGCCGGCCCGTCCGCGTCGACGGACCGGGCGCGTCGTCGTGCTCGTCGTCCTCGTCGTGCTGCTGATCGCGGCGGTCGTGGCGGCCGAGTTCATCGCGCGCTCGGTCGTCACGAGCACGGTGCGCAGCCTGGTCGTGAAGAACGTCGGCCTCCCCGCCGACCAGGACGTCGACGTGCAGCTCGCCGGTCTCGTGCTGCCGCAGGTCATCGCGGGGCGGTTGGACGAGGTGGCCGTGGCCTCCGACGACGTCGCCCTGGGCCCGATCACCGGCGACGTCCGCGTCGACCTGCGCGGCG
>NZ_QAJB01000318.1:0-791 GCF_003061325.1 Microbacterium sp. HMWF026 | reverse complement strand
GGTCCGCCTCGGTCCGGCTGGACCGCGAGCAGCTGCGCGCGCTGCTGGGGCAGATCCCGAACCTCCCCGCCGGCGCGGTCGACGTCGCGGCCCCGGACGTGTCGTTCGAGACGACCGTGACGCTGTTCGGCGTCGGCATCCCGGTCGGGGTGACCGCGACGCCGGGCGCCGCGGACGGAGACCTCACGCTGACGCCCTCGGGGTTTCGCATCGCCGGCAATGTGATCGACGCCGACACCCTGCGCGGGCAGTTCGGCGGCGTCGCCGACCCGCTCGTGCAGACGCAGAGCCTGTGCATCGCCGACCGCCTCCCGGCCGGTCTGACGCTCACCTCGGCGACGGTGCAGGGGCAGGATCTCGTCGCCACGTTCGACATCGCGGGGGCGTTGCTGAACGATCCGGCTCTGCAGGCGAACGGCACCTGCGGCTGAGCCGCCCGCATCATGCGACGGTGAGCAGACCCGCTTCGACCAGCTGATCCAGGATGCCGTCGATCGCGTCGTGGGCGTCCTGACGATCCGGTCCGTCGGTGACCGCGCGGATGAGGTCTTCGCGCGTCGCCGCGTCCGCCGCGTGCCAGAGGGCGGGGGCCGCTCCCGCCAGCAGGTGCAGGAGCCCCGCGCCGTCTCCGCTCGCGGTCAGCACCGCCAGTCGGTCCGGGGGGAAGGGGAGAGTCTCGACCGCGGGCGCGCGACGGAACCGACTCCCCGCGGACGCCGCGCGGACGACCGGTGACCGGGTGGCATCCGCCCACTCCCGCGGGGGATCGGTCGGGGGGAGGGGCGCGGGCC
>NZ_QAJB01000317.1:0-3618 GCF_003061325.1 Microbacterium sp. HMWF026 | reverse complement strand
GCCGCGACCCTGGCCGAGATGGGCGGTGCGGGGACGCGCGTCGTCAGCGTCGAGAGCGACCCGCGCGCCACCGAGCACGCGGGCGAGAACCTCGCGGAGTGGGTCGGTGCGCGCGCCGAGACCGCGCGGGTCGACCGTTTCGTCGCCCGGCTCGCCGCCGACGCCTCGGCGCGCGAGCGCGAGCGGCTCGCCCGCGGCGTCGTGCTGCTCGACCCGCCGCGCGCGGGGGCCGGGCGCGACGCCGTCGACGGGATCGCCGCCCTGCGTCCGTCGGCGGTCGTCTACGTTGCGTGCGACCCGGTCGCCCTCGCGCGCGACCTCGCCACCTTCGCCGACCACGGCTATCGCGCCGATCGCGGCATCCGCGGCGTCGATCTCTTCCCGAACTCGCACCACGTCGAGGCCGTCACCGTCCTGCGGCGGTAGGCGCGGCATCCCTCCGCCCGTGTCCGACGGGTCCGCCGGGCCCGCACCCGCGGGGGAGGACGCGCCGAGAGCGGGCCGCATCCCTGCGCGGCGGCACGTCGCGCCGATACGATGACGGCATGACGCGCGTCGCCCTCATCGATGACCACGAGTCCGTCCGACTCGGGCTCGAAGCCGCGCTCGCGCGCACCGAGGCCACCCAGGTCGTCTTCTCGGGGGCCAATGTCGCCGCGTATCTGTCGTGGCGGCAGAGCGCCGTCGCCTCGCCCGCCGACGTTGTGGTGCTCGACCTGACGCTCGGCGACGGCACCACGGTGTCCGAGAACGTCGACCGGGTCGTCCGCGACGGATCGAGCGTCATCATCCACAGCGTGGCCGATCGCGCCGCCGCCGTGCGCGAGGCGCTCGCCGCGGGCGCCGCCGGCATCGTCAGCAAGTCGTCGCCGACCCACGAGGTGCTCGGCGCCATCAGCACCGTCGCACGCGGCGAACTGCTCGACAACGTCGAGTGGGCCAGCGCCGTCGAGGGGGATCGGGAGTTCGCCGACGCCCAGCTGTCGGTGCGCGAGCGCGAGGTGCTGCGGCTGTACGCGGCCGGGCTGCCGCTCAAGGCCGTCGCGGACCGCCTGGGTGTGGCCTACTCGACCGCGAAAGAGAACATCACGCGGGTGCGCGTGAAGTACGTCGAGGTCGGACGTCCGGCCCCGACCAAGGTCGACCTGTTGCGACGGGCGATGGAAGACGGCATCCTCCAGGACGCGCCCGATGACGCTCCCGGTCATGGTTGAAACCGAACGGTCCGTGCTCGACGAAGCCTGGGGGCGCATCCCCCACACGCGAGAGGTCCAGGCCGAACAGGGCTCTTTCACGCAGACGCGCATCGAACGTGTCATCACGCTGATCGTCGGCCCCGGCTCCCTGGTGCTCGGCGCGCAGGCCTTCGCGGCGGCGTTCGGCCCCGGCGACGAGGCCGAAGGGTGGCATGTGCCGCTCGTGGTCGCCGTCTTCCTGCCGCTGGTCGCGATGGTCGTGGCGTGCTCGCTCGGACGCTTCGCGCGCGTGTTCTCGGGCGTCTTCGCGGTCGTCTTCGTCTTGGCGCTCATGGTCTGGCCGGTCGCCACGGCCGGGGGACCGGCGCCGGTGCCGACCGAGAACCCCTGGATTTTCTACCTCGTCAACGTGGCGACGGTGGCGACCATCGTCGCCTTCCCCCTGTGGCTGCAGGTGGCGTGGACCATCGCCACTCCCGTGATGTTCGGCGTCGTCCGCATGATCCAGGTCGGCGGGCGCGGCGACTTCATCGTGCCGATCGCGCTCGACGTCTCGTTCGCCCTGATCCTCGGCAGCGTCCTGGTGACCCTCGGGTGGATGTACCGCTCGATCGCCGCGAACGTCGATCAGGCGCGCGCGTCGGCGGTGTCGAGCTACGCCTCGGCCGCCGCGACCGCGGCGACCGAGCACGAGCGCGTCGCCGTCGCCGCCCTCATGCACGACAGCGTGCTCGGCGCGCTCCTCGCCGCCGAGCGCGCGTCCACCCCGCGGGAGCGCACGCTGGCGGTGAGCATGGCCCGTGAGGCCCTGACCCGCCTGGCCAACGCCGAGAAGGACTCGCTCGAGGGCAGCGACGAGCCGGTTCCGGCCGTGCGTCTCGCCGACGACATCGAGACCGCCGCGCGCGAGCTCGGGGTCGAGCTGAGCGTCGTGCGTCGCGTCGAAGAGGGGACGCCGCGCGTCCCCGGCCGGGTGGCGCGAGCCCTCGTCCTGGCGGCGATGCAGGCCGTGGCCAATGCCGTGCAGCACGCCGACGCGCAGGGCCTGACCGTTCAGCTGTCGGGGCACGCGGCGCCGGGCGGCGTGGCCGTGCGGGTCCGCGACACCGGCCCCGGGTTCGACGTGGCGGCGATCCCGCCCGACCGTCTCGGCATCCGCGGGTCCATCGATGCGCGCTTGGCCGCGGTCGGTGGGCGCAGCGAGATCGATTCGCAGGCCGGCGGCACCACGGTGACCCTCGAGTGGGAGAGCGGTGACCGCTGGTGACCGTCCGCTCGATCCTGTCCGTCATCGGTCTCGCCTTCACGGCGTACCTCGCGGCGCGCGGTCTCATCTGGACGTCGCCCGACACCGTCGAGCGCGGCTGGCTCATCGTCATGGCGCTGGTGCTCTACCTGCCCGTCACGTGGCTGTGGATCTTCGCGATCGGCGCGCGCGACCGCCGTGCCGAGGCGACGGCAACGACTCCGGCGATGCTCCCCGGCTGGGGCGTCGCTCTCGCCCTGCTCGTCACCGTCGTGGTCTCGAACGCGCCGTTCCTCGCCGTGTCGGAGTCCGGCCGCACCCAGCCGTTCGTGACCTGGGTGATCGGCGCGATCGGCGCCCTCATGACGATCGTCATGGTGCGGCGGCGCCCCGTCGTCGCCTGGACGGGCATGGGCATCCTGACCGTGTCGACCTCGATCTGGCTCGGGCCGCTGCAGGCGCTGAGCCTGGGGCTGGTCGGTTCGTTCGTGTGGGTGACGGCGGCGCAGCTGGTCACGATCGCGCTGGACCGCGCGGCGCGGGATGCCGAACGACTGGCCGAGCTGCAGCAGGCGGCGTCGGCGTGGCAGGCCTCGCAGAGCGGTCGTCAGCGCGAGCGCCGACTGCACGTGCAGCGCGCGCTGCAGGCCGCGGGACCGATCCTGGCGCGGACGATCGAGAACGGCGGCAACCTGCGCCAGGCCGACAAGCAGGCCGCTCGCCGCGCCGAGGCGAGCCTGCGCGACGAACTGCGCGGCACCCGCCTGCTCGACGACGGCGTCCGCGCCGAGATCGACGCCGCCCGTCGCCGGGGTGCGGCCGTCAGCCTGTTCGACGAGGGGGGTCTCGAGGGCCTGGCCGTGTCGGACCTGGACTGCATCCGCAGCGAGCTCGCGCGGATCCTGCGGGAGTCGGTGTCGGATCGCGTCATCATCCGCACGTCGCCGCACCACGAGGTCGCGGTGACCGTCGTCGGGCGCTCCGCGGGCGACGCCGCGGGCGGGGACGACGACAACGTCGACCTGTGGCGCGAGATCCGTCGCCCGCGCTGAGTCGCAGCTCCGAGCGAGGGGGCGCGCGCGTCGATCCGGGGCGTGCCAGACCCACCACCCCTGCGGTCCGGTGGTCCTCATCGACACAGGGGGGGTGGGGGATCCGTCGACAAATACCGTTACC
>NZ_QAJB01000316.1:5365-7942 GCF_003061325.1 Microbacterium sp. HMWF026 | reverse complement strand
GCCCTGCTCGTGGCCGCGGCCCTGGTCGGCGGCGGTGCGGGCCTGGGCGGCACCTACGCGGGCCTCAGCCTGTGGGGCGGCTCGAACGCGTCGACCGTCTCGGGCCCCACCGCCATCACGGTCAACGACCCGCAGGACGTCAACGCCACCGCCGCCGTCGCCAGCAAGGTCGTGCCCAGCGTCGTCACCATCAGCGCCACCGGCTCGCAGGCCGGAGGCACCGGATCGGGCGTCGTGCTGAGCGCGGACGGCTACGTCCTGACCAACACGCACGTCGTCACCCTCGACGGCCAGACCGGAAACGCCCGGATCTCGGTCACCACGAGCGACGGCAAGGTGTACGCGGCGACCGTCGTCGGCACCGACCCCACGTACGACCTCGCCGTGATCAAGCTCGAGAACGCCTCGGGACTGACCCCGATCGAGTTCGGCGACTCGTCGAAGCTCAACGTCGGCGACAACACCGTCGCCGTCGGCGCCCCCCTCGACCTGCCGAACACGGTGACCACCGGTATCGTCAGCGCGCTCAACCGCTCGATCCAGGTCGCCTCGTCGGCCGCCCCGTCGGACGGCTCCGACCAGCAGCAGACCGAGCCCGGGCAGGAGAGCCCCTTCCGCTTCGACTTCGGGCAGGGCCAGCAGTCGCAGTCGGCCAACCAGACGATCAAGATCGCCGTCATCCAGACGGACGCCGCCATCAACCCCGGAAACTCCGGCGGCGCACTCGTCGACGACGAGGGAAAGCTGATCGGCATCAACGTCGCCATCGCGAGCGCCGGCGGATCGTCGTCGGGCGGCCAGTCGGGCAACATCGGCGTCGGCTTCTCGATCCCCTCCGACATCGCCAAGCGCATTTCGAGCGAGATCATCGAGAACGGTTCGGCCACCCACGGTCTGCTGGGTGCCTCGGTTCAGGATGCCGCGTCCCAGCAGGGCGCGACCACCACCGGCGCGTACGTGGCCGAGGCCGTCAGCGGCGGTGCCGCGCAAGCCGCGGGCCTGCAGAAGGGTGACGTCATCACCGAGTTCAACGGCATCCCGGTCACCAACTCGATCGACCTCACGGCGCAGGTGCGCGCCCTGGCCGCCGGCTCCCAGGCGAAAGTGACCTACCTGCGCAACGGTCAGCAGCGAACGGCCGAGGTCACCCTCGGTTCGATGCCGACCAGCTGAGCTCCGCCGCTTCCCGGCACGATGACGCCGCCCCGCTTCGTTGCGGGGCGGCGTCTCGTGCGTTGTGCCGAGGTGGCGCCGCCTTCATACGCCCGCGCGAATATGCCGCGGGGCGTGGCGGCGGCGACACCGTTTCACCGCGCGAAAATGCCGCCCCACGAAGGTGAGGCGGCATTTGTGCGCGGGAAAACGTCAGGCGGCGGCGAGCAGCTGAACCCGGTGCGCGTCCTCGTTCTGCTGCCACGTGGCAGCGTTTAGCAGCAGGCCCGATGACATGGACGCCTGGTCGGCGAGCTGGCGCAGGTACCCGCCCGACAGGGGAGCGGCTTCGACGGCGGTGTACTGGAAGCGCATCGAGATCGACGGCTGGATCCACAGGGTCGTGCGCTTGTGGCCGGCGGCTTCGTCGGTCCACGTGATGGTGAAGGATTCGCTGCGGCGGAGCTTGGTCGACAGGACCACCTGCAGGTACTGCAGAAGGCGGTCGTCGATGGTGATCGGCTGCGAGTCGGAGCTGTAGAAGAGCGTGCCCATGAAAGGACTCCTGGTGGTGCGGGTCTGTCAGAAAACGAGGGGGAGGACGACGGCGGCGCTCAGGGCGCACGTCGCGACGCTGGCCCAGACGACGACGGCGGCCAGACGCGAACCGGCGACGGCGCCGGCGGTGGGCACGAAGGTGGAACGGTGCCGCAGCGGTGCGGTGGTGGTGAGGGCGGTGCTGGTCATCGGGACGTTCCCTTCTTCGTGTCGAACGAGGATGGTCAACCTCGGTGATCTGTAGCCTAGCAGGTATTTAAGTGAACTAATGATTACGATCGCTGACATTCACGAAAACTGACCGCTAGAGCCGGAACCTAAGCTCGTTAGATATAGTGGGGGCGTCCGACCGACAGAAGGGGAGCGGACCGATGACGGAAGAAACCGGCGACACCTCGCCTCTGATGACGGCCCTGATCCAGTTCTGCCGTTCGCGCGACGAGGCCGCAGCGCAGGCCCGTAAGCAGCTCGGCGTCAACGAACTCGACGCCAAGGCACTCGCCTACGTCGGCGCGAATCCCGGCATCCGTCCGTCCGCCCTCGCCCAGTACCTCGGGGTGACTTCCGCGGGGGTCACGACCATGGTCGAGCGACTCGTTCGCCGCGAGATCCTGCGGCGCGAGTCCGACCAGGACGACCGCCGCGTCAACCACATCCACCTCGCAGTCGACCTCGAGAAAGAGCCGTGGTCGCAGCTCGCGCGCTTCGACGAGACGTGCCGACGCATCATCACCAGCCTGGACTCGCAGATCGAGATCGACCTCGCCGACTTCCTGCAGCAGACCACCAAGGCCGCGAACGAACAGGTCGCCCGAGTGGACGCTCTCACCGACGAAGCGGCATCCGCGGCGTAAGCACGCGCCCGCC
>NZ_QAJB01000316.1:0-5341 GCF_003061325.1 Microbacterium sp. HMWF026 | reverse complement strand
ACGCCGCTCAGTCGAGCGGAGCGAGCCGTCCGATCGCGGCGAGCGGGATCCCCACCCAGTCGGGGCGGTTGCGCGTCTCGTAGATCGCCTCGTACACGGCCTTGTCGAGCTCGAAGGCCGCCAGTAGCGCGTCGTCGCCCGCTCCGGCGGCACCCGCGGTCTCGCGGTATCCGCTCAAGAACGCCTGCTGCGCCGCGATCACCCACGCCCGCACCGCCGCGCCGTCGTCATCGGCGACCGCTCCCGAGACGTAATCGAACGAGCGCAGCATGCCGGCGACGTCGCGAACGGCCACGTCGGGGCGCAGCCGCTCCGAGATCGGACGCAGGGGCTCGCCCTCGAAATCGAGCAGCACCCACCCATTGGATGCCGTGTCCAGCACCTGACCGAGGTGCAGATCACCGTGGACGCGCTGCAACGCGGGCCACGGCGCGGTCGCCGCGGCGGCGTACACCGCGCGGATCCGCTCGGCATACGGCGCGAGCGCGGGGACCTCGGCGAGAGCGATCGCGAGGCGCCGCTCCCAGGCGCCGACGACCGCCGCGCGATCGGCATGGTCGGGCTCGACCGTGGGGAACTGCCGGGCGAGGGCGACGTGCATGCCGGCGACGCTGGCCCCGAGCGCGTGGGCGCGAGCGGCGAAGTCCTCTCCGGCGGCGGCCGCATCGAGGGCCACCCTCCAGGCGTCCTCGACGCCCTCGAAGAACTCCTGGGCGAAGGCGAGCGAGCCGCTCACCGGCACGCCCTCGGGCGTCACCCACGTCCCGCGTACCTCGCCGATGGCGGCGGGCACGAATGCGGCACCGCCGGCCGCGAGAGCGGATTGCAGCTCGACGTCGGGGTTGATGCCCGGGTTGACCTGGCGGAACAGCTTGCAGATCACGGGCCGGCCCTCGCCCTCGGGGCGGAAGATCAGCGAGGTGTTGGACTGCTCGCCGCTCAGCACCCGCGCGGTCGCGCGCGGCGCGGGCGCGTCCGCGGGGTCGGTCACCAGGGCGATGCCGATGAAGCCGTCCTGAGCGGTTCCCACTTCGCCGCCGACCGTGACCCACCCGTAGAGCAGGTCGGTGAAGGCGGGGTCGGTCGTGGCATCCGCCCACACCTGCCCCTCGGCTGCGGGACCGATCAGACTGCCCGGGGGGACGGACCCCTCGCTGCGACGGACGACCGGCACCTGGTAGACGATCGCCGGTTGAACGGCTTCGTCGCGCACGAGCAGCAGATGTGCCCCGGCGTCGTCGAGCTGCCAGTCGGCGACGACCGTGAGGCGCGGGTCACGTCCCTTCGTGCCGTACCAGCGCTGACGCGGCATCCAGAAGGCAAGGGATTCGAGGAGGTCGCCCATGCGGCGAGGCTAACGCGCGAACCCCCGGTGCGCGCGGGACTTGCGCCCGGGGTGTCGTCGATGAGAAGAGATCAGGATGCCGGGCCCTCGGGCGACGCGGTCGCCTCGGCGTCGGGGGAGTCCCGCGTGCGGCGCCGCGGGAGGGCTTTCTTCGCCGCCGCACTGAGGGCGCTGCCGACGCGGCGGACACCCCCGGCGGCCGCGCGCTCGAGGGGCGCGCTGCCCGGACGCGGCTCGAGATCGGCGGGCAGCTGCGGGGGAGCGGCGCCGAACGCCCGGCGCGCGTTGACCAGCACGCGACGTCCGAGGATGTGGTTGCCGGTGCCGCCCACCACCGCACCGACGCCGAAGGGCAGAGCCTTGCCGACCCACGAGGCCCCGCCGCGGGTGGCGAACTGACGGACGAACGTCGTCTTGAGTCGGTCGACCAGCGGGCCGACGGCGGCGCGCGGAAGGGTCTTCGTGATCATCTCGCCCCAGTAGCCCGAGCGGCCGGTTCCTCGCCCCGAGGCCTGTGCGGCGAGTTGCGAGACGAGGTCGACGCCCTCTTTGCCGAGCATGAGCGCCAGGACGAGTGCGCGAGCGCGGTCGGGGTCGTCGACGGCGACGCCGTGCACCTCGGCGACCGACTGCGCGTACAGCGCGGTCGCCTCGAGGAAGCCCAGGGTTTCGACCCCGCTGAGGGCCAGGGTGACACCCGTGCCGATCCCCGGCACGACGGCCGTAGCTCCGACGGCCGCGCCGCCGGTGGTCACCGCCGCGAGGTAACGGCGCTCCAGGATCTTCAGGATCTCGGCGACCGAGGCGTCCGGGTGACGCAGCCGGATGCTGCGCAGGTGCGCGAGGACGACGGGCCGCTGGACCGACAGCACGCGATCCAGCATGCGGATCGTCCGGGGGTGCTCCTCCGACCCGACCGGCGGCAATCCGCCCTTCCAGGGCGCGTCGTTCGGCAGGGAGTGGATGCGGTGCACCTTCTCGGACATGCCCTCATCCTCCACGCCCAGCCTGAGTGCCCGCCGGTGCCGCGACGGCATCCGGCCCCGGCACCGTTCGCGGCACGCCCGGGCCGTTCCCACAAGGGTCGGGGGCTGTCGGAGGGGGTTGATAGTTTGGTGCGATGACAGCGTCGCTGCCGGAGCTCCCAGACACGTCCTCTTCCGAGACCGAGGGCGCCGCGGCGAGCGTCGAACCCGACGCGGCCGCCGCGTCGGCGGCCGAACCGTCCGCACCGCGGGCCCCTCGCACTCCCCGGGCGACGACCGCGAAACGCCCGGCGCCGCGCAAGACGGCGGCGAAACCGGCGCCGTCGGCGGACTCCGACTCGGCGCCCGCCTCTCCTTCGTCGACGGATGCCGCGACCCCGGCCGCGTCCGCTCCGACCGAGGCCCCGAAGCCCAAAGCCGCCGCCGCCACACCTCGCGCTCCGCGCACCGCCACGCCGCGCGCGGCGGGGACGACGGGCACGGCGAGCTCTACGAAGAAGCCCGCGGCCCCGCGCGCCGCGGGTGGTACGGGTGCGGCGAAGAAGCCCGCGACGCCACGCGCCGCGGCCGGCACGGCCAAGCCGCGCACCGCGAGCGCGACCAGCGCCGCGAAGAAGCCGGCGACCCCGCGCACGACGGCGAAGAAGCCTGCCGCCCCCCGCGCCGCGGCCGCGTCCGCGGCGCCCGAGGCTGACGCATCGCAGGCGCCGACAGCGGCCGATGCGAGCACGCTCGAGACGAAGACCGCGGCGCAGAAGGTCGCCAACCCGAGTGACGTGGTGACCGAGCCGAGTCCCGCCGCTCCGCAGGCCTCTTCGGTCCTCGAGCTCGACGACATCGTCGTCCCGCCGCGCCCGCCGCTGCCCGCGACTTCTCCCGTGGCGCCCGCGTCCTCGGCCGCACCGGTCGAGTCGTCGTCGACGGACCACGTCGTCGAGGACGCACCCGCCGCGATCGACTCGACGCCTGCGGCGGATCCGACGCCGGCGGACGTCGCGGTCGAGGAGCCTGCGGTCGAGGATGCGTCGGTTGCGGCCGATCCGACGCCGGCGGACGTCGCGGTCGAGGAGCCTGTAGTCGAGGAGCCTGCGGTCGAGGAGTCTGCGGTCGAGGATGCGTCGGTTGCGGCCGACCCGACCCCGGTGGACGTCGCGGTCGAGGAGCCTGCGGTCGAGGATGCGCCCGTCGCGGCCGACCCGACCCCGGTGGACGTCGCGGTCGAGGAGCCTGCGGTCGAGGAGCCTGCGGTCGAGGAGCCTGCGGTCGA
Source organism: Microbacterium sp. HMWF026 (assembly GCF_003061325.1). NCBI lineage: Bacteria > Bacillati > Actinomycetota > Actinomycetes > Micrococcales > Microbacteriaceae > Microbacterium > Microbacterium sp. HMWF026. The sequence continues at coordinate 1,743 of NZ_QAJB01000316.1, read as the reverse complement.
GAAGCCTGCGGTCGAGGAGCCCGCGGTCGAGCCGATCGACGCCGACGAGAACCCGGAGGCGGTGCAAGCCACCGATCCCGAGGAGCCGTCGACCGACGCCGAAGCCGTTACGACGACGCCGGTCGATCCCACGCCGCCCGACGTGCGCGTCGACGAGCTCGATTCCGACGTCGCGCCCGATGAGCGGACCATCGAGCCCGCGGTCGACACCGAAGCCGAGGCCCCCGACACCGATGCGGAACCCACGCCGGCAACCGCGACCGCCGTTCTCGCTCAGCCTGCCGTCGAGGTCGAGGCCGTGGCATCCGTTTCCCCCGACACCGACGACGAGACCGCTGTCCCCGCCCTCGCGCTGCGGCACGTGACGAAGAACTTCGGCGAGCTTCGCGCCGTCGACGCGATCGATCTGACGGTTCCGGCGGGCTCGTTCTACGGACTGGTCGGCCCCAACGGCGCCGGCAAGACGACCACCCTGTCGATCATCGCCGGTCTGCTGCGCGCCGACGCGGGGACGGTCACGATCAACGGCGTCGACGCCAAGAAGCGGGCCCGCGAGGCGAAGAAGCTCATCGGTGTGCTGCCGGACCGCCTGCGCACGTTCGACCGCCTCACCGGTCGTCAGCTGCTGTCGTACTACGGAGCGCTGCGGGGGCTGCCCAGTGGTCTGGTCGAGAGCCGGATGGCCGACCTCGCCCGCGCCTTCGACCTGGTCGACGCGCTCGCCCGCCCCGTCTCGGACTACTCCGCCGGTATGACCAAGAAGGTCATGCTCGCCGGCGCGATGATCCACTCCCCGCGGCTGCTGGTGCTCGACGAGCCCTTCGAGGCGGTCGACCCCGTCTCGAGCGGCGTGATCCTCGACATCCTCGGCGCCTACGTCGATCACGGCGGGACGGTCATCCTGTCCAGTCACGGCATGGAGCTCGTGGAGCGCGTCTGCTCGCGTGTGGCCGTGATCGTGTCTGGTCAGGTGCTCGCCGAAGGCACCGTCGACGAGGTGCGCGGCGAGGGAACGCTCGAGCAACGGTTCCGCGAGCTGTCCGGCGGACTCGGCGACGTGGAGGGCCTCGAATGGTTGCACACGTTCTCCGCCTGAGGCTGGCCATGATGCTGGGCGCCCTCCGGGGCGACCGGCGCGACGTCATCCGCCGCTCGCTGGGCGTGATCGTCCTCATCGCCGCCACCGTCGTCGCGGCCATGAGCGCCGCCGGACTCGCGGATGCCGGGCGCCTGACGACAGCGGTCGTCACCGTGCTCGCCGGGTCGGCGGTCACCCTCGGCTTCGCCGTCGGGCCGCCCATCACCGCCTCCGTCGACCCGCTCGATCCCCGTCGGTTCGCGGTCGTCGGACCCGAGCCGCGGCCCCTCGCGGGGGCGCTGCTGCTCGCCGGGTTCCTCAGCGTCCCCGTCGTGGTCGTGCTGGTCCTGGGGGTGGCGCTCGCCATCGCGTGGGGAGCACACGGCGCCAATGCGGTCGCGAGCGTGGCATCCGTCGTCCTGGGGTCGACCACGTGCGTGCTGTTCGCGCGCGTCAGCATGGCCCTCGGCGCCCTGGTGCGCCGACCGCGGCAGTCGCGCGAGCTGATGAGCGTGTACCTCGTGGCGGTGCTCGTCGTGGTCGTCCCGGTCGGAGTGTTCCTCGGCTCGCTCGAGTGGCGGGGGGTCGTGCCCTCGCAGCTCGCCTCGGCCGCCGAGATCCTGGCCTGGACGCCGATCGGCGCGGCATGGGGGATCGCCCTGGCG
>NZ_QAJB01000315.1:506-3827 GCF_003061325.1 Microbacterium sp. HMWF026 | reverse complement strand
GCCCACGGGCGCCGTGCCGCCGCCGGCGGGCTCGGCCGAGACAACGGTTCCCGCCGGGCGCGCCGACGCGGCGGTGGTCTGCGCCGGGATGAATCCGGCGGTGCGCAGCGTCGACGCCGCGGTCGCGGCATCCATTCCCGACACATCCGGCACGAGATTGATCCCGGATGCCACGATCAGACGGATCGCGGACCCACGCGGCACCGAGGCACCCGGCGCGGGATCGGCCGAGAGCACCGTCCCGGCGGGGAGCGCCGCGTCGCTCTCGGTGATCTCGCCGACCCGCAGGCCCGCGTCGGCAAGAGCGGCGCGGACGGTGTCGAGCGGACCGAGCGCAGGGACGACGGCGGCGACGATCGGCTCCGGGGTCGGCGTCGCGGTGCGGGGTTCGAGGGTCGGCGAGGCGCTTGGTGTCGAGGCGATGACGGGGTCCGCTGCCGCGGGTCTCTCGCGACCGGCGCCGGCCATGAGCGGCACCGCCGTGGCGGCGACGGCGAGCAGGGCGATGACGACGATGACGGTGCCCCAGCCCCGACCCCCGCGTTCGTTCGTCACGGCCTCTCGCTTCGGTCGCGCGGCGGCGAAGCCGAGCGACGCGGAGCTGTGCGGCCTGCCGGCGGCCAGCACGCGAGTGGCGCTCGTGCGCGACGCGGGCGCGATCCCCTGCGGGGTGGCGACCGCTGCGCGAGCGGCATCGCGCATCTCTGCCGCGTCGGCGAAGCGGTCCGCAGGTTCCTTCAACAGCGCGCGGACGACGACGCGATCCAGCGCCGGCGGCACAGTACGCGCGATGACCGACGGCACCGGGGGCGCCGCATGCAGGTGCGCGCGGATCACCGCTGCGCGGTCGGGTCCGGCGAAGGGGGCGCGCCCGGTGAGGGCGAAGTACAGCAAACCGCCGACCTGGTACAGGTCCCCGGCCGGGCCGACGGGCAGACCCGAGACCTGTTCGGGCGAGGCGAACTCGACGTTGCCGACGACCCCGGCCGACCCCGGCGAGACCGAGCTGCGCAGGACGTCGTCGCCGTGCGCGGTGCGACCGGTTTCGTCGGCGAGACCGAAGTCGAGCAGTGTCGCCCTCGGGCGCTGATCGCCCTCGAAGCGGATCAGCACGTTCGCGGGCGAAACGTCGCGGTGCACCAGACCGCCGGCATGCGCCGCGGCAAGGGCGTCGAGGACGCTGACGCCCACCGCGACGGCATCCTGCGCCGTCAGCGGCCCCCTCTCGCGGACGTGCTCTGACAGGGTGACGCCCTCGACGAGCTGCTGGGCGATCCACGCGACGGGCAGGCCGTCGTCCTCGAAGGTGCCCAGGTCGATGACGCCGACGATCCCGGGGTGCGACACGTGGGCGGTACGCCGCCCCTCGACCAGGAACGCCTCGCGCAGGGCGGCGCTGCGCGACAGGTGCGGGTGCAGGAGCTTCACCGCAACGGTACGCCCCGTCACCTCGTCGTGCGCGCGGAATACCGACGCGGTGCCGCCGGACCCCAGCAGGCCCGCGACGCGAAAACGGCCCGCGATGAGTCCGGCGGCGTCATTCATGCGCCCGACCCGCCGGGTCGACGACGGTGGCGTGAGGCGCGGGCGAGGGCGGTCACGCGAGCTGTGCGGCGACGCGAGACCGGCGCCCCGACGCGGTGCCGATGCTGACACCCTCCACGACCTCGGCCGCTGTGAGGACCGACACGGCCGAGCGACCGGCACTCATCGCCTCGCCCGCCGATTCGTACCATCGCGCGGCGGTGGCCACGGGATGTTCGCCGCGGCGCAGCAGCCACGCGTGCTTGGTGGCGACCGGCCCGCGCACCGTGGTGACGCTCATCTCCCCCGCCCACAGCTGTGCGCTCCGCGCGGCTTCCACGGCCGCCGTCGGCGAGGGGAAGACGGTGGCGCAGCGCGCGAGTTCGCGGTTGTTGGTGGCGAGGAGCCGCCACACCCCGAACACCCCGATCGGGGCGACGATCGCGGTCGGGGCCGCCTCGGTCAGAGCGAGTTGCGTCACGGCGAGCTCCGGCAGCAGGTATGACCGGAAGAGCAGCCACGCGCTGAGGCGCGGGTCACGGGTGGAACGAAAGGTGTCGAAGATCACGCGGCCTCGGCGCGCGCGCGGTGTGGAGAGCATGTCGCTCACGGATCTGGCCCCTGTCTGACGGACCTGCGCGCCGATGGTTCGGGTCATCAGACGCTGTTCCGCAGAGTCGAAAGTGCTCTGTGCGGATGGACGTGACGCGAGCGGGGGGTGAACGCGGAGTTCACCACCCCTCAACAGATTTCAGCGAACCCTCAGGATTTACTCACCCGGCTCATCACCCCAGTTATCCTGCCGAGGCGGTGGTCGGAGTGTCAGAGCGTCCGGCGCCCCTCGAAGGCGCGGCCGAGGGTCACTTCGTCGGCGTACTCGAGGTCGCCGCCGACGGGCAGACCGGATGCCAGACGGGTGACGCGGATCTCGAGGGTGTGCAGCAGCCGGCTCAGGTAGGTGGCCGTGGCCTCGCCCTCGAGGTTGGGGTTGGTGGCGAGGATGACCTCTTGCACGGTGCCGTCGGCGAGGCGCTGCATGAGCTGGGCGACGCGCAGGTCGTCGGGGCCGATGCCGGCGATGGGGCTGATCGCTCCGCCGAGCACGTGGTAGAGCCCGCGGAATTCGCGCGTGCGCTCGATGGCGGCGACGTCCTTGGCGTCCTCGACGACGCAGATGAGAGTGGCGTTGCGGCGGGGGTCGCGGCAGATGGAGCAACGGTCCTGTTCCGAGACGTTGCCGCAGATCTCGCAGAACTTGACCTTGTCGCGGATCTCTCCGAGCAGGGTGGACAGGCGAGAGACGTCGAAGTTGGGCGACTGCAGGATGTGGAACGCGATGCGTTGCGCCGACTTGGGGCCGATGCCGGGAAGGCGACCGAACTCGTCGATCAGGTCTTGGACGATGCCGTCGTACATCAGCTGAACCTCGTCGGGGGCTCGTAGGGCTCGTCGCGCACGTACGTCGCTCCGAGCATCTGGCGGACCACGGCTTCGCCGTAGCGCTGGACGCCGCCGCTGAGCGGGGGCATGCGCGGCACGACGACCGGCGGCAGGGGCGCTTCGGCTTCGTCCGCGGGCGGGATGACGTCGTCGTCGTCGACCTCGTCGGGAGCGGGGACGGACGGGGTCACCTCGCGCGCAGGCAGCACCGCTCCCTGCGCGGCGACGCCGGCCACCGGGGGCGCCGTCGCTTCGGCGGGCTCGTCGTCGACGGCGAGGGCCGTGGGGGCCGGCGTCGCGGAGCCATCGGAGGACGGGATCGGGGCGACCGCCCACTCGGTCACCGACGAGGCGTAG
>NZ_QAJB01000315.1:0-486 GCF_003061325.1 Microbacterium sp. HMWF026 | reverse complement strand
GCGGCGGACCCGCCGGGGGGCGCGACGACCCGCCGGGCCCGGCCTCGCCGTCGAGACGGGCGAGGTACTTGACGCGGATGCCGAGCACGGCCTGGATCGCCTGGCGGAGGTCTTCGCTGGGCCCGCCCTCGGGCGTGCGCGTCTTGAACGCCGTGAGGTCGGAACCGGTACGGAAGGAGAGCGTGAGCACGTCGGCGTCGAAGGCGGCGACCGTCGAGGTCGACACGATCAGCCACGACGCACGACTCGCGACCTCGAGCTGGCCGAGCACCTCGGGCCATGCATCGCGCACGTGGGCGAGCTCGATCGGCCCCACCGGGGTGACCGGCGGGGTGGGTGCGACGGGCTCGAGAGGCGACGCGTCGCGGTCGGCGTCCGTCTCGGCGGTAGCCGGCCCTGACGCGGTGGTCTCGGACGGGGCCGGCCCGGGCGCGGTGGTCTCAGACGGGGCCGTCTCGGCGGCGGCCGTCTCGGACGGGGCCGTGG
>NZ_QAJB01000314.1:3019-6149 GCF_003061325.1 Microbacterium sp. HMWF026 | reverse complement strand
TCTTCTTCTCGTTCGGGCCGAACGACAGGCCCTCGGCGTCGGCGGGGACGAGGAACGCGCTGATCCCGCGCGCCCCCGGCTCTCCGGTGCGGGCCATGACGACGTAGACGGACGCCTCGCCCGCGCCCGAGATGAACTGCTTGACCCCCGTGAGCACGTAGGTGTCGCCGTGGCGGATGGCCGAGGTGGCGATGGCCGCCGCGTCCGAGCCGGCGCCCGGCTCGGTGAGGCAGTACGCGCCCAGGTCGTCCATCGCGACCAGACCGGGCAGCCAGCGGTGGCGTTGCGCCTCGGTCCCGTAGGTGTCGATCATCCACGCGACCATGTTGTGGATCGTGATGTACGCCGTCACGGTGGGGTCGCCGTAGGCGAGCTCCTCGAAGATCGCCACCGCGTCCGCGCGCGTCAACCCGGCGCCGCCCACGTCGTCGTTGACGTAGACGCCGCCGAGACCCAGCTCGCCCGCGCGGCGCAGGACGTCGCGGGGGAAGTGCTTGCGGGCATCCCACTCGAGGGTGTGCGGAGCGAATTCGGCCGCCGCGAAATCGCGGACGGCGTCGAGGATGGCGGCGCGTTCGTCGGCGGACAGGGTGCTGGCCGGCGGAGCGTCGAGCGCGGGAGCAGGGGTGGTGTCCATGCGGCTCTCCTTCGTGAGGCGACGGCGTCGTCGCCTGCTCAGATTACCTGGACGTCCTACTAAATGATAGAGGGGCCGATCAACCCGCCGAGACGCCGAAGAGCGCGCCGACGGCGTAGGTCGCGGCGAGTGCGAGCGCCCCGCCGATCACCGTGCGCAGCACGGCCCGCCCGCGCCGCGCACCGCCGATGTACGCCGCGACGTACCCGGTGACGGCGAGGGCGATGAGCACCGCGACGAAGGTCAACGGCACGCGGATCTCGACCGGGGTCAGCAGGATCGTCGCCAGCGGCAGCAGCGCACCGATCGTGAAAGCCACGGCCGAGGCGAGTGCCGCCGCCCACGGGCTGACCACGTCGTCGGCGTCGATGTTGAGCTCGACCGCCAGATGGGCCTTGAGGGCATCGGATGCCGTCAACTCGGTCGCCACGCGCGTCGCCGTGTCGCGCGACAGCCCCTGCGCCTCGTACATGCCCACCAGCTCGGCGAGCTCGGCCTCGGGATCCTCGGCGAGCTCGCGCCGCTCCTTCTGGATGAGCGCGTGCTCGCTGTCGCGCTGGCTCGACACCGACACGTACTCGCCCAGCGCCATCGAGATCGCCCCACCGACGAGCGCCGCGAGGCCCGCGATGAGCACCGGACCCGTCTCGCCGGTCGCGCCCGCGACACCGACCACGACCGCCGCGGTCGACACGATGCCGTCGTTGGCGCCGAGCACGCCCGCGCGCAGCCAGTTGAGGCGCTGAGAGAGTCCCTGGCGGTGGGGTTCGTCGGCGTGCGCACCGTTCGCTGTCGTCATGGCGCCAGGGTAGACCCGGACGCCGACACCGGGACGACCTTGCGGATGCCGTCCTCGCGGCGGGACCGATGGCATCCCGCCGCTCCGACGCGACCGCGTTCTCCCGCCGTTCACACGGATGTCACCGGAGCGGGAGAGGATCACCGGGTTCGCCGCCTCCGCGGCGACCGACGCGCGCGCGGCCCGTCGCGCGCGCTTCGTCCCCCGGCACCCGAGGACACAGCCATGCCTTCGACCCTCTTGCGCCGCGCCGTCGCGTTCACCGCGACGACCGCGGCCGTGTGCGCGCTCGCCCTGTCGAGCACGACGGCGGCATCCGCCGCCATCGTCAGCGCACCCGTCTCGAACAGCGCCCCCGGCGCGGCGCTCAGCGTCACCCCCGTCGGCTCGTACGACACCGGCGTTTACAAGCAGTCCGCCGCCGAGATCGTCCAGGCCTACCGCGATCGACTCTTCGTCGTCAACGCGCAGGCCGGCAGCGTCTCGGTGCTCGACAACCGCGACCCGAAGAAGCCCGTCAAGCTCTTCGACATCGCCTCGGACGGCGTCGCCAACTCCGTCGCCGTGCGCGACGACGGCCTCGGCGTCGTGGCCTTCGAGGCGAAGGACAAGACCGCTGCCGGTCACCTCGTCTTCTTCGACGCGAATAAGGACGACGCGTCGGCCGCCACGCTCGGCCAGGTCACCGTCGGCGCGCTGCCCGACATGGTGACCTTCTCGAAGGACGGCTCGTACGCCGTCGTCGCCAACGAGGGCGAGCCCGCGAACGACTTCTCGAGCGACCCCGAGGGCACGGTCAGCGTCATCGCGCTGACGACGGCGCTCACCGCCCCGGCGCAGAGCGCCGTCAAGACCGCCGGCTTCCGCGCCTTCGAGCAGGGCGGCACCAAGACGCTCGACCCCAAGGTGCGCGTCTTCGGTCCCGACGTGGCCGCCCCCGATCAGGGCTCGACCCCGCTGTCGGCCAACCGCGTCTCGCGCAACCTCGAGCCCGAGTACATCACCACCGACGGCACGGTCGCCTACGTCACGCTGCAAGAGGCGAACGCCGTCGCCACGGTCGACCTCGCCAAGGCCGAGGTCACCGGCATCCTGCCCCTCGGTTACAAGGACTTCGGCGTCACCGGCAACGGACTCGACACCAGCGACAAGGACGGCAAGATCGACATCCGCACGGTGCCGGGCCTGAAGGGCCTGTACATGCCGGACGGGATCGCGTCGTACGCGGCCACCGTCAACGGCAAGGCGAGCACCTACCTCGTCACCGCGAACGAGGGCGACGGCCGCGAGTGGGGCACGTTCATCGACGAGGCCCGCATCAAGGACCTGGGCAAGAACGGTCTGGGCGCCGTCTGCGCCACCTCGCCCCTCGCGGGCCACTCGGCGGATGCCGACCTGGGCCGCCTCAAGGTCGTCACCGACCTCGGCAAGACCGCCGACGGCTGCTACAGCGAGCTGTACGCCTACGGCGGCCGCTCGTTCTCGATCTGGGACACCAAGGGCACGCTCGTCTTCGACTCGGGCGACCAGTTCGAACAGAAGCTGAAAGAGGTCGCTCCGCAGCTGTTCAACGTCTCGAACGACAACAACACCGTTGACGACCGCAGCGACGACAAGGGCCCCGAGCCCGAGAACGTCACGGTCGGCGTCGTCGACGGACGCCCCTACGCCTTCATCGGCCTCGAGCGCGCGGG
>NZ_QAJB01000314.1:0-3009 GCF_003061325.1 Microbacterium sp. HMWF026 | reverse complement strand
CCGACGTCAAGACCGCCGCAGCGGGCGATCTGGGCCCTGAGGGCATCGCGTTCGTCTCGGCGCTGCGCTCGCCCACCGGCGTGCCCCTGCTCGTCACGGGCAACGAGGTCTCGGGCTCGACCACCGTGTTCGAGGTGCGTCCGACGCAGCCGAAGACCCCCGATCTGCAGATCCTCACCATCAACGACTTCCACGGTCGCCTGCTGCAGGAGACCGGGGGCGTCGCGGGCGCGGGCGTCCTCGCCGGCGCGGTCGAGAAGTACCGCCAGCAGAACCCGAACACGCTGTTCGTCTCGGCCGGTGACAACATCGGCGCGAGCGCGTTCGAGTCGTTCATCGATCAGGACACCCCGACGATCAAGGCCCTCACGGCCGCGACCCTCGACGTCAGCGCGGTGGGCAATCACGAGTTCGACCGCGGTTTCGCCGACCTGACCGACCGGGTCATCCCGGCCTACGGCGGCAACACCGGCGCGTCCAGCGACTTCGCCCTCGGCGCCAATGTCTACAAGAAGGGCACCAAGACGCCCGCTCTCAAGCCGTACACGATCAAAGAGGTCGACGGCATCAAGGTCGCCTTCGTCGGCACCGTCACCCGCCAGACGGCCGGCATGGTCGACCCGTCGAAGATCGACACGATCGAGTTCGGCGACCAGGTCGAGGCCGCCAACCGCGAGGCCAAGAACGCCCGCGCCGCCGGCGCCGACATCGTGATCCTCCTCGCCCACGAGGGCTCCGAGGGCACCGACTGCGCCAAGATCGCCACCGAGACCGGTGACTTCGGCGACCTCGTCCGCGGCGCCTCGGCCGACGTGAACGCGATCGTCTCGGCGCACACGCACCAGAAGTACGCCTGCACGATCGGCGGCCGCTCGGTGATCCAGACGGGCCAGTACGGCACCAACCTGGGCACGCTCGACATCGACCTGAACGACGACGGCAGCCTGGCATCCATCACCCCCGGCGTGCGCGCCCTGCTCGACCCGACGGTCACGCAGTACGTGGCGTACCCCCAGCGGGCGACGGCCAAGATCGTGGCGGATGCCAAGGCAACCGCCGACGTGAAGGGACAGGTCGAGGTGGGCAAGATCACCGCCGACATCGCCCGCGCGAAGAACACCTCGGGCGGCGAGGACCGCGGCGCCTACTCGACGCTCGGCAACACCGTGGCGGACGTCTACCTGTGGGCCACGAGCGAGAACCCCTCGTTCAACGGTCAGGACGCCCAGATCTCGTTCATGAACCCGGGTGGCCTGCGCGCCGACCTGCTCTACGGTTCCGACAACGGCTCGGTGTCGTATCGCGAGGCCGCCAACGTGCAGCCCTTCGGCAACACGCTCGTGACGCTCTCGCTCACGGGGGCGCAGATCAAGCAGGTGCTCGAGCAGCAGTGGCAGCCCGACGGCGCATCGCGCCCGGTGCTCGCGCTCGGCGTCTCGAAGGGTTTCACCTTCGAGTACGACCCGGCCGCCGCGAAGGGCTCGCGCATCAAGGCGATCGCCCTGAACGGCACCGCGATCGATCCCGCCGCGTCGTACCGCGTGGTCACGAACTCGTTCCTCGCCGCGGGCGGTGACAACTTCACCGCCTTCGCGCAGGGCACGGGCAAGGCCGACTCGGGTCAGATCGACCTGCAGGCCACCGTCGACTACTTCGCCGCGAAGAAGGTCGTCGCGCCCTCGCCGATCGGACGCGCGTACCTCACCGGGACCACGCCCGTGAACGAGGGCGGCAGCACGCCGACGCCGACGCCGACCACGTCGCCGTCGCCGAGCCCGACGGGTTCGCCGACCACCTCGCCGTCGCCCACTCCGACGGGCTCGCCGACCACCTCGCCGACGCCCACTCCGACGGGCTCGCCGACCGGCTCGCCCTCGCCGAGCCCCACGGGTTCGCCGACCGGCTCGCCCTCGCCGAGCCCCACCGGCACGCCGACCGGCACGCCCACGGCGCAGCCCACCGGCACGCCGACGGCGCAGCCCACCGGCACGCCGACGGGATCCCCGACGACCGCACCGACCTCGTCGCCGAACGCGGGCGTCAGGGTCAGCGCGAGCGCCACGCGCGTCGAGCAGGGCGGGTCGTTCACGGTCACCGTGACCGGTCTGAACGCGGGTGAGCAGCTCACGGCCACGCTGAACAGCACGCCCACGGTGATCACCGGCATCCCCGCCGCCGGCGCCGACGGCGCGGTGTCGTTCCGCGTGAGCGTGCCCGCGGCTCTCGAGCCCGGTGCGCACACGGTCGTCATCACCCGCGCCGACGGCACCGTACTGCCGGCCCTGTCGATCGAGGTGGCCCGCAAGGGCACCCTCGCGGCCACCGGCGCACAGGCGCCGTGGGGCCTCGCCCTCGCGGGCGGCATGTTCGTCGTCGCCGGAGGCCTCGCCTTCGCGCTGCGCCGCCGCCGCACGGTCTGACGCCCGGCACCGGAACGGCCCTCACCCTTCGGGGTGGGGGCCGTTTCTCGATGCGCGAGCCGCGGGGTTCTGTCGGTTCGAGTCCCCGCACGCGGCAGATCCCGGAGACTCACGCGGTCGCGGCGGCGTCAGGCGCGCAGCACCTGGACCTGGATTCCGGATGCCGCGGCCTCGACCCGCCAGACCTGCCCATCACCACGGACGGCCGGGGCCGCCTGCGCCGAGATCACCAGCGCCGTGTGCTCGTCGACGGCGACGCCCTCGGAGACGATCCCCGCGTCGACAGCGGCGACGAGGCGCGAGAGGGTTCCCCACTGGGCGGCGTGCACGTCGACGGCGAAGTCGAGCAGGCCCAGGCCGGGGCGGACCTCGACCTCGTCGAGCTCCTCGGCGGCGTCGGGCGAGACGACCTCGACGCCGCGCACGCGGTACCCGCCGACGAGCGCCGGGCCCGCCGCGATCGCCGAACCGGCCGAGAAACCGGCGTACGGCATCCCGTCGCGGACGCGTTCGACCACGGCATCCCGGATCGAGGCGACGGCGTCGAGGTACGCGGGCGTCAGGCCGCCGCCGACGAACAGGGCGTCGG
>NZ_QAJB01000031.1:0-2427 GCF_003061325.1 Microbacterium sp. HMWF026 | reverse complement strand
GCTCGAGAGCGTGCAGCCGGCGGGCAAAGGCGCGATGAACGCGGGCGACTGGTTCCGCGGCCTGCGCACCGACGAGCCGGTGCTGGGCGCATGAGCGTCCAGGGAGCGCGCGCCGCCGCGTACGAGGTGCTGCGGGCCGTCTCGGGCGACGAGGCCTACGCCAACCTGCTGCTGCCGCACGCGATCGCGCGAGCGGGACTGGATGCCAAGGACGCCGGCCTCGCGACCGAGCTGACGTACGGCACCCTGCGACGCCGGGGCACCTACGACGCGATCATCGCCGCGGCCGCCGACCGCACCGTCGACCGGATCGACCCGGCCGTCCTGGACGCTCTGCGGTTGGGCGTGCACCAGCTGCTCTCGACCCGTGTCGCCTCGCACGCGGCGGTCAACGAGTCCGTCGAGCTCGCGCGCCGCAACGGAGGCGGCCGAGGGGCCGCGGGCTTCGCGAACGCCGTACTGCGGCGCGTCTCACGCGACACCCCGGGTCACTGGATGGAACGCATCGCCGCCGCCGCGCGCAGCGACGACGAGCGCATCGGCCTGACGACCTCGCACCCGGTGTGGATCGTCCGCGCGCTTCGTCGCGCGCTCACGGCCGAGGGGCGCGGCGACGAGCTCGCCGCCCTGCTCGAGGCCGACAACGTCGCCCCGCGGGTGGCGATGATCGCGCTGCCGGGTCTGGCCGACGTCCCCGACGACGCCACTGCTGCACGGTTCGCCCCCGATGCCTTCACCACGCGCGGGGGAGACCCCGAGGGTCTCATCCGCGAGACGCAGGGCCGCATCCGGGTGCAGGACGAGGGCTCCCAGCTGGCCGCGCTCGCGCTCAGCCGCGCCCTGCCCGTCCGCGAGGGCGAGCGCTGGCTCGACCTGTGCGCCGGTCCCGGCGGCAAGACCGCGCTGCTCGCCGCCGAGGCGCTGGCCCACCGTGCGCAGCTGGACGCGAACGAGATCTCGCCGGCGCGCGCGGGTCTCGTACGCCAGGCCGTGGCGGCCGTGCCCCTCGAGGTCGAGGTGAGCGAAGAGGACGGACGCGAGCGCGCGGCGCGCGCCGCGGGGCAGTACGACCGCATCCTCGTCGATGCGCCGTGCACCGGCATCGGCGCGCTGCGCCGGCGGCCCGAGGCGCGGTGGCGCAAGACGCCGTCCGACGTGCCCGACCTTACCGCGCTCCAGCTCGACCTGGTGCTGGCGGCGTTCCAGGCCCTCGCGCCGGGCGGCGTCGTCGCCTACGTCACCTGTTCGCCCCACCTCGCCGAGACGAGCGGCGTGCTGGCAGAGGTCAAACGCGAACTCGGCGACGCGGTCGAGGAACTCGACGCGCGCGCCGTGGTGCGCGATATCGCGGTCGACGAGATCGACCTGCCCGCGCAGGCGGACGGGTCGTTGCGGGCGCAGCTGTGGCCGCACCGTCACGGCACCGACGCGATGTCGATCGCCCTGCTGCGCAAGCGCTGATCGTCCGGCATCGGGAGCCGCCTCGGCGGGCTCGACCGCGCACTCAGTCCCAGCGCACCAGCGCGGGACTCGTCGAGAAGTCCACGACGGGCGAACCCAGCCGCGGCAGGCCGTCGAAGGTGCACCCGGTGTAGCGCCGTCCGTCCTTCTCGCAGTCCGCGGTCGCCTCCACCTCGCCGAGGGGGTCCGCGACGACCTGCAGCGGGGCGGGCGCGTACCCGTCGGCTTGCAGGTGCGCGAGCGCGGCCTGCGTCGAGCCGGGCAGCGAGCGGTGGACGGTGCCGTCGACGAGGCGGATGCCGTCGCTCGTCGTGGCCGGAAGATCGAGACCGCACCCGGCGACGAGCGACGTCGCGGCCACGCACGCGTGCACCGCGTCGGCCACCGCGGAACGGAAGGCCGCCACCCCAGTCTCGGTCAGCTCGGCGCGGACGTCTGCGAACGCCGGCGACGCCGACGCGGGGTCGGTGAAGGTCTGCACGACGCCCCCGCGCAGCGTGAACGACGGGTTCGTCGAGGCCAGCTCGTACGTCCCGGGGAAGAGCACGACGGTGTCCGCGGTGACCGCCTGCCCGTTCACCGTCACGGCGAGTCCGTCGGCCGCCGCGGGCACGACGATCTCGAGGGTGCCCCGGGCGAGCCTCCAGGGCCGGTCGAGGCCGGTGCGCTCGACCGCGAAGGTCGCCGTCGCGGGCGTCCCGCCGACCGTGAACATCGCCGTCAGGTCGAGGTGCAGCGGGTCGGGTACGCGCGGGCGGCCACGGGCGACCGAGATGTCGGCGATGGGCGCGCGCTCGTCCGAGGCGCGCAGCATCTCGTCGGTGAGGAACGACTGGTCGCCCGGCACCTCGGCGAGTTGCGCGAGCGCGGTGGACGCATCCGCCCGCGCGATCGCGTCCAGGTACGTCGTCACCACGGTCGACGGATCGGTTCCGCCCCGCGGCGCCCCACCGCCCAGCCCCAGCG
>NZ_QAJB01000313.1:0-2418 GCF_003061325.1 Microbacterium sp. HMWF026 | reverse complement strand
GCCCCGCCCCGGCCCGCCGCGCCCCGGCTCAGCCGCCGGCGAAGGGCGGCAGAACGTCGACGTGCGCGACGGCGTCGAGCGCGGCGTCGTCGTCGCGGCGCTGGCCGTCCACGAGCACCGCGCAGCGGTCCAGGATGCCGCCCAGCGCGGCGTGATCGCGGACGATCCCGGCGCGCAGCGCCGTCAGCGTCGTCTCGGCGCGGTCCTCGGCATCCGCCCCGGCGGCCTCGGCGGCGGCGGCGAAGTAACGGACGCGGACGCTCACGCCGACACCCCTTCGGGGCCGGCTTCGCCCGGGCGTGCCCAGTCGCCGGCTTTGCCGCCAGTCTTCGACACGATCCGAACGTTCTCGATGAAGGTGCCCTTGTCCATCCCCTTCACCATGTCGACGATCGCCAGCGCCGCGACCGACACGCTCGTCAGGGCCTCCATCTCGACGCCGGTGCGGTCAGCGGTGCCGACCGTCGCTTCGATCTCGACCCCCGCGTCGGTGATCGCGAGGTCGACCGAGGCCCGGTGCACGCCGATCACGTGCGCGAGCGGAAGCAGGGCGGGCGTGGCCTTGGCGGCCTGGATGCCGGCGATCCGCGACACGGCGAGCACGTCGCCCTTGGGGGCGGTGCCGTCGCGCAGGGCCGCGACCACCTCGGGCGCGCAGCGCACGAAACCCCGCGCGGTGGCGGTGCGGACGGTGGGCTGCTTGAGGGTGACGTCGACCATGCGGGCGTGGCCCGCGGCATCCAGGTGGGTGAAGGTCATGGAATCAGCATGACATCGAGCGGGTCTCCGGCGGACACCGTGGACACGTCGGCGGGAACCACAGCGAAGGCCTCGGCCCGCGCGAGCGAGGCGGCCAGGTGAGAACCCGAGCCTCCGGCGGTGGCGGGGCGGACGGTGCCCGCGACCAGGTCGATCACGACGGGGAGGTACTGGCGGCGGCCGGGCGGCGTCGTCCAGTCCTCGGATGCCGTGAGGCGGGCGATGCGTCGATCGATGACCGCGCGCCCCTGCAGCGCCAGCAACGCGGGCCGCACGAACACCTCGAACGACACCGCGACGCTGACGGGGTTGCCGGGCAGGCCGAAGACGAGGCGGCCGTCGTCGAGTGCGCCGAAGGCCTGGGGTTTTCCGGGCTGCATGGCGACCTTGACGAACGAGATGCGCTCCGACAGGGCCTGCCGCACGGGCTCGTAGGCCCCGGCGCTCACGCCCCCGCTGAAGACGATGACGTCGACGTCGGCCGCGTGCGCGAGCAGGGCGTGGATCGCGTCCGCGTCGTCCCGCAGCGACGAGACGACGGTCACGTCGGCATCGGCGTCGGCGACCAACGCCGCGAGCAGCGTCGAGTTCGAGTCGGGGGTCTGGCCGCGCCCCGGCGCGACGCCGGGCGGCACGAGTTCGCTGCCGGTCGACACGACGGCGACCCGGGGGCGTCGGCGCACCTCGACCTCGGTCACGCCCGCGGCGGCGGCGGCGGCCAGGGCGAACGGCCCCAGGCGCTCGCCGGGGGTCAGCACGACGTCGCCGGTGCGGGTGTCGCCGCCGCGTCGGCGGATGAAGGCCCCGGATGCCGCGGGCGCCCGCCGCACCTCGACGGTGCCGAGGGAGTCGGCGAGGCCTCCGGCGGTGTCCTCGAACGGGACGATCGCGTCGGCGCGGGTGGGGACGGGCGCGCCCGTCATGATGCGCACCGCCTCGCCCGCGCCGAACGACGGGTCGTCGGACGAGCCGGCCGGCAGATCGGCGACGACGCGCAGGGCCACCGGGTTCTCGGCATCCGCGCCTTCGACGTCGGCGAGGCGCACCGCGAAGCCGTCCATCGAGGAGTTGTCGAAGCCGGGCAGGTCGTGCGCGGCGCGCACGGGGGCGGCGAGGGTGCGCCCGGCCGCGTCCGCGAGCCGCACGGTCTCGACGGGCAGGGGCGTCACGGCGTCGAGCACGCGGGCGCGGTGCTCCTCGACGGTCAGCAGCTCGCTCACGCGGGGGTCCTTCCGGAGGGGATCAGCGGGATGACATCCTGTCGGGCGCGCAGCGCGTCGACGACGACCAGGCGTCCGAGCAGGGGTTCTCCCGCGCCGGTGACGAGTTTGATCGCCTCGGTCGCGAGCAGTCCGCCCACCTGGACGCACAGCGATCCGAGCACCCCGACCTGCGCGCAGGTGGGCGGTTCGCCCGCCGATCCCGGGGGGAACAGGTCGCCCAGCACGACCGGTGCGTGCCCCTCGGGCGGCGCCGACCAGAACACGGTGACCTGCGCCGCCCATTCCTGCACGGCCCCCCAGACGAGGGGGATGCCGAGGTGCTCCGCCGCGGCGGCGACGGCCTCGCGGGTGTCGAAGGTGTCGCTGCCGTCGATGACGAGGTGGGCGCCGTCGAGCAGGTCGACGGCGTTGTCGGCGGTCAGGCGGAGCGTGCGCT
>NZ_QAJB01000312.1:0-3047 GCF_003061325.1 Microbacterium sp. HMWF026 | reverse complement strand
GTCGTTCGCTGCGCCCCCACCCCCACCGCCGGGAGCGCCTCGTGAAGCGCGGGCGGCCGCGCGTTGGGTGGCGTCAAAGTGTCGCGGAAGCCCTTGATGCGTGCCAATTGGCGCCGATGAAACGGCGGTGGCGGCGGAGCGGCGGGCGGCAGCGCGTCGGGTGGCGTCAAAGTGTCGCGCGCGCCCTTCATGCGTGCCGAATGGCGCCGATGAAACGGGCGCGGCGCACAGCGACGACACCACGGCGCGCCACCGCCGCCGCGCGAGAGGCGCGACGGCGGCGGCGGAGGGCATACGCATGACGACGATTCTCGTCGCTCAGCGGGCGTCGAGCGCGCGGTTGAGCTCCACGACGTTGACGCGCGGGTCGCCCAGGTATCCGAGGTCGCGGGGCAGCGTGTGCGCGGCGACGAGCGCCTCGACGTCGGAGACCGGGATGCCACGGGCCTCGGCGACCCGCGCCACCTGGTGCTCGGCGTTCGCGACCGAGATGTCGGGGTCCAGGCCCGAGCCCGAGGCGGTGAGCGCGTCGACGGGGATCGTGCCGTCGCCGTCCAAGACACGTGACGCCTTCTCGCGCTCCGAGATCGAGGCGATGAGGTCCTCGTTCTCGGGCCCGAGGTTCGATCCGCTCGAGGCGGCGGCGTCGTATCCGTCGCCGGCCGCCGAGGGACGCGACTGGAAGTACTGCGGCAGAGCGGCGCCGTCGGCATCCGTGAAGGACTGCCCGAGGAGCTGCGAGCCGACGACCGTGCCGTCGGCCGCGGTCGCGAGCGAGCCGTTGGCCTGGAACGGCAGGGCGACCTGGCCGATCGCGGTGATCAGCAGCATGTAGCCCACGCCGAGGAGGGCGGTGAAGACGAGCATCGCGCGGACGGCGACACCCGCGGTACGCAGGGTGAGACGCATGACGGGGCCTTTCAGAATCCCGGCAGCAGGCTCACGACGAGGTCGATGAGCTTGATGCCGATGAAGGGGACGAGGACGCCGCCGAGCCCGTAGACGAGCAGGTTGCGGCTGAGGATGCTCGCCGCGCTCGCCGCGCGGTATTTCACACCGCGCAGGGCGAGGGGGATGAGCACGATGATCACGATCGCGTTGAAGATGATCGCGCTGAGGACAGCGGATGCCGGAGACGACAGCTGCATGACGTTGAGCACCGCGAGGCCCGGGAACACCCCCATGAACATCGCCGGGATGATGGCGAAGTACTTCGCGATGTCGTTGGCGAGCGAGAACGTCGTGAGCGCGCCGCGCGTGATGAGCAGCTGCTTGCCGATGCGCACGATGTCGATGAGCTTGGTCGGGTCGCTGTCGAGGTCGACCATGTTGCCGGCCTCTTTCGCGGCCGAGGTGCCCGTGTTCATCGCGACGCCCACGTCGGCCTGCGCGAGGGCGGGCGCGTCGTTGGTGCCGTCGCCGGTCATCGCGACGAGGTTGCCGCCCTCCTGCTCGCGCTGGATGAGGGCGAGCTTGTCCTCGGGGGTGGCCTCGGCGAGGAAGTCGTCGACCCCGGCCTCGGCGGCGATCGCCTTGGCGGTGAGCGGGTTGTCGCCCGTGATCATCACGGTGCGGATGCCCATCGCGCGCAGTTCGCCGAAGCGTTCGCGCAGGCCGTCCTTGACGACGTCCTTGAGGTGGATGACGCCCAGCAGGCGGCCGGCGCCCGTTCCGGACGACGCCGGCGTCCACGTCGCCACGACGAGCGGGGTGCCGCCGGACTGCGCGATGGCATCCGTCTCGCTCAGCAGCTGCGCTCGCAGCGCCGTCGCGACGGGCGTCCCCGTGGATTCGAGCCAGGCGAGCACGGCGGCGCTCGCGCCCTTGCGCACCTGCGTGCCGTCGGCCAGGTCGAGTCCGCTCATGCGCGTCTGCGCAGTGAAGGGCACCGGCTCGGCGCCGCGGGGCATCTCGGCGACGATGCCCTGCGCGGCGGCGAGTTCGACCACCGAGACGCCCTCGGGCGTGGGGTCGGCCTGCGACGACAGCGAGGCGTACTCGGCGAGGAGCGGTCCGCCGACGCCGTCGAGCGGCACGAAGGCCGAGGCGCGACGGTTTCCGTAGGTGATGGTGCCGGTCTTATCGAGCAGCAGGGTGGTGACGTCGCCCGCGGCCTCGACCGCGCGGCCCGACATCGCCAGGACGTTGCGCTGCACCAGGCGGTCCATGCCGGCGATGCCGATCGCGCTCAGCAGCGCGCCGATCGTCGTCGGGATGAGGCAGACCAGCAGCGCCACGAGCACGGGGATCGAGACGGGGGACGCCGCGTACGAGGCGATGGGGTTCAGCACCAGCACGACCACGACGAACACGATCGACAGGCTCGCGAGCAGGATGTTCAGCGCGATCTCGTTGGGCGTGCGCTGGCGCGAGGCGCCCTCGACGAGCGCGATCATGCGGTCGACGAACGTCTCGCCCGGCTTCGAGGTGATCTTCACCACGATGCGGTCGCTGAGGACGCGCGTGCCGCCGGTGACGGCGCTGCGATCGCCCCCGGACTCGCGCACGACGGGGGCCGATTCGCCGGTGATGGCCGACTCGTCGACCGTCGCGATGCCTGAGACGATGTCGCCGTCGCCGGGGATGAGCTCACCGGTCTCGACCAGCACGACGTCGCCGACGCGCAGGTCGCCCGAGGGTACGTCCTCGGTGGCGGCTCCGGATGCCGAGGGGTCCGCCTTCTCGTCGTACGAGACCACGCGGCGGGCCGAGGTCGTCGTGCGGGTCTTGCGCAGCGTGGCCGCCTGGGCCTTGCCGCGGCCCTCGGCGACGGACTCGGCGATGTTGGCGAAGAACACCGTGAGCCACAGCCAGACGGCGATCCCCCACGTGAAGCCGAAGGGGAGGGTGTCGTCGCGGCCGCCGACGAACGGCTCGGCGATCGCGATGAGCGTGGTCAGCGCCGCCCCCACCCAGACGAGGAACATCACGGGGTTGCGCCACTGCGCGGCGGGGTTGAGCTTCTTCGCGGCGCCCGGCAGGGCGGCGACGATCTGCGCGGCGCTGAACGCGCGGCGCGGGGCGGGTGCGGCCTCGCCCGCGGGGGC
>NZ_QAJB01000311.1:0-2098 GCF_003061325.1 Microbacterium sp. HMWF026 | reverse complement strand
CTCCCGCACCCCGGCGGTCGCGCTGGGGCATCGT
This sequence comes from Microbacterium sp. HMWF026, assembly GCF_003061325.1. Taxonomy (NCBI): domain Bacteria; kingdom Bacillati; phylum Actinomycetota; class Actinomycetes; order Micrococcales; family Microbacteriaceae; genus Microbacterium; species Microbacterium sp. HMWF026. Next base: position 2,064 of record NZ_QAJB01000311.1, on the reverse strand, counting down.
GGGGTGGGAGGAGCTCACCGACGGATCGCTCGTCGCGGGCCAGCCGATCGGCGCGCCGACGTGGTTCCCCTGCAACGACCGGCCCGACGACCGTGGGCGCATGCGCATGGAGATCACCGTCGACGACGGCTACACCGTCGCGGCGACCGGGGTGGTCGGGGCCACCACGCGCCGCGGCGGACGGGTCACCACCGTCTTCACCTCGGGCGTTCCGACCGCCACCTACCTGGCCGCGGTGCACGTGGGGCGCTACCGCACGACGCCTCTGGCCGGGAGCGGCGCGGGCGTCGTCCCCGCCGTGACCGTCGCGGCTCCGCCGGCGCTCGCCGCGGCATCCGACCGCGCCTTCTCGAGCGTTCCCGACATGCTCCGTTTGTTCGACCGTCTCTTCGGCGCCTACCCGCAAGAGGCGTGCGCGCTGGTCGTGACCGCCGACGAACTCGAGATCCCCCTCGAGGCGCAGGGGCTGGCGGTGTTCGGCATGAACCACCTCGTGCCCGCCGCGCAGCGGCTCGTCGCGCACGAGCTGGCGCACCAGTGGTTCGGCAACAGCGTCGGGATCGCGCGCTGGAGCGACATCTGGCTCAACGAGGGCTTCGCCTGCTACGCCGAGTGGCTGTGGTCCGAGGAGTCGGGCGGCGACGACGTCGACGCCTGCGCCGCCGAGCACTACCGTCGCCTCGCCACGAAACCGCGCGATCTGCTGCTGGTCGATCCCGGCCCGGACGACATGTTCGACGACCGCGTCTACAAGCGCGGAGCGCTCGCCCTGCACGTCCTGCGTCGGCGGCTGGGCGACGGCGCGTTTTTCGACCTGCTGCGCGAATGGACCTCGGCCCACCGGCACGCCCTCGTCACGACCGACGACTTCCGCGCGGCCGTCGACCGGGCCGGGGGAGCGGATGCCGTCGACCTGCTGTCGCGGTGGATCGACCGCGAGGCGCTTCCGAATCTGCCCTGACCGATCGTCGTGGCCGGCTGCCCGAACCCCGCTGTCACCGCCTGGCGGTGCGCGATCGTCGTCCGGTCGAGGCGATCATCCCTGCCAGCCGCGCACGCGATGCACGACGAACGATTTCGGATACGGACCCTGCGGTGTGCCGGTCTCGAAGATGTCGATGAGAAGGGCGAGGGGATAGTCGGGCGCTTGCGTGAAGCGGCGGAGAACGCTGCCCTCGCACCCGATGACGGTCTCACCGTCGCCCCAGATGACCGTCCAGGTGTGGGGCCTGCGGGCGTCGATGGGCAGACGCTCCTCGTTCATGTCCGTCGTGAGCCGCGTGTCGTGGTGCGCCTTGATGCCGATCCGCGCCCGTGTCGTCTGTGTGCCGATGGCTTCGGCATCGATCTCGAAGATGCAGATCTCGCCCGCATCGTCCGCGGAAAGGTGTTCTGTTCCGACCAGCCAGGCCGCGACCATGGCGCCGCTGTCTGTGGAGGCCGAGATCGTGACGTCGACGCGTCCGCGTGACGGGGCGAACAGCAGCGATGTCGGGACCTCGGTATGTACGGTGAGGCCGTCGGTGCGGTGACGATGCATCCCCCGGGTGGACCCCAGGGGACCCGAGAAGGTCGCGGTCTGCAGGTTCGAGACCCTCAGGGGCGCGTCCTCCGGTCGCCAGTGCGGCTGGTCATCGTCGATGCGTAGCCGGATACCGTTCGGTTCGGCGTTCCACCGTGCGGCGGCACGCTCGCGCGTCGTCCACTGGGGCAGGTAGGCGCTGACCCAGCGAGACGGATCGGGCGCGCCGGTCGCGAAGTCGTCGTCGAGATCGGCCGGACGGGACGGGGGAGCGGGGAGCTTTTCGCCGGCGGTGCGCACGAAGCCTTTGTACCGCAGGTTGCGAGTCACCGGTGGACGCTCGGAAGCGCACGGCTCATAGCAGCGCAGGGTCCGTCGGCGCGACATCGTCGATGAGCGGCCGAGGTCCGGCGGCTGCTCTGCCGGGCGGGAGAGCGCTCGAGACGCTCGAGGCAGGGGTCGTTCGGTGGCGGGCATGACGCCGGGCGTGCGCATCAGAACGGCGGGGGTGTTTCGTCGTCGTCGGGGCCGTCGTCGTCGTC
>NZ_QAJB01000310.1:0-4390 GCF_003061325.1 Microbacterium sp. HMWF026 | reverse complement strand
CGACGGGCGCGGGGGTCTCCTGCGCGGTCGGGGCGGAGCGCCACGGCGGAGCCGCGACGAGCCACACGACGAGGCCGATCACGAGCAGGGCGAGAAGCCCGGCCGCGAGACGGCGTCGACGGTAGACCGCCGGGGACTGCCTCCGCCTACGGGGGGCATCGGTCATGGTTCCAGGGTAGGCGCCCCGAGCGGGAGCCTTTCCCGCGGCGCGCGCGTTCAGCTCTTTGCCGGGTGCGACGACGCGGGTGCGATGACGCGGTCCGGGGGCGCCGCCGCGGGCGGAGACGGTCGCCGACGCCGGGCCGAGCGGGGTCGGTCAGAGCTGCTTGAGCATTCGCGTGTTGCCGAGGGTGTTCGGCTTCACGTGGGCCAGATCGAGGAACTCCGCGACGCCCTCGTCGGGGCTGCGGACGAGCTGCGAGTAGACGTCGGGATCGACCACCTGCTCGCCGATGGGGGCGAACCCCCGCCGGGTGAAGAAGTCGACCTCGAAGGTCAGGCAGAACAGCCGCGCCACGCCCAGCTCGCGGGCGCGGTCCTCGAGCACCTCGACGATCGCCCGGCCCACGCCGTGATGCAGCCAGTCCTCGTGCACGATGAGCGTACGGATCTCGGCGAGATCGTCCCACATCACGTGCAGTGCCCCGCAGCCGATGACCACGCCGTCGACCTCGGCGACGACGAACTGCTGCACCGAGCCGTACAGCACGACGAGGTCCTTGCCCAGCAGGATGCGCTTCTGGACGAACGGCTCGAGCAGTTCGTGGATGCGGCGGACGTCGGCGGTTCCGGCGGGGCGGACGACGAACGGCGCGGAAGAGGTCATCCGACAAGCGTACGCCGCAACGAGGAAGGACCCGGATGCCGTGGCATCCGGGTCCTTCATTCGCTAGGCGGTCAGCTGCCGGCGAGCGTGTCGGGGGTGGCGGCGATCTCGCCGGCCGTTCCGACCCCGATCGCGACCTTGTCGCCGCGCGGAGCGCTGTCGAAGGTGAACTGTCCGTTCTCGACGCCGACCTTGACGTGGTCGCCCGACTCGAGCTCCCCGTGCAGGATCTTCTCGCTCAGACGGTCCTCGACCTCGCGCTGCATGGCGCGACGCAGCGGGCGCGCACCGAGAGTGGGGTCGAACCCGATCTCGATCAGCTTGTCCTTGGCGTCGTCCGACAGCTCTACGGTCATGTCGCGGTCGAGCAGACGGTCGGCCAGACGCTTGACGAACAGACCGACGATCTGGCGCAGCTCGTCCTTGTTGAGCTGCGGGAACACGATCACGTCGTCGACGCGGTTGAGGAACTCGGGCTTGAAGTGCCGCTTGAGCTCCTCGTCGACCTTGCCCTTCATCCGCTCGTAGGACGTCTGAGCGCTGCCCTCGACCTGGAAGCCGACCGGTCCACCGGCGATCGCCGACGAACCGAGGTTCGTCGTCATGATGATCACGGTGTTCTTGAAGTCGATGACGCGTCCCTGACCGTCGGTCAGGCGACCCTCTTCGAGGATCTGCAGCAGCGAGTTGAAGATGTCGGGGTGGGCCTTCTCGATCTCGTCGAAGAGCACGACCGAGAACGGCTTGCGGCGCACCTTCTCGGTGAGCTGGCCGCCCTCTTCGAAGCCGACGAACCCGGGAGGGGCACCGAACAGCCGCGAGACGGTGTGCTTCTCGCCGAACTCCGACATGTCGAGCGAGATCAGCGCGCCCTCGTCGTCGAAGAGGAACTCGGCGAGCGCCTTGGCGAGCTCGGTCTTTCCGACACCGGTGGGGCCGGCGAAGATGAACGAGCCGCTCGGACGCTTCGGGTCCTTGAGGCCGGCGCGCTGACGACGGATCGTGCGCGACAGGGCGGCGATCGCCTCTTCCTGGCCGATGACCCGCTGGTGCAGGGCCTTCTCCATGAACATGAGGCGGCTGGACTCCTCCTCGGTGAGCTTGAACACCGGGATGCCGGTCGCCTGGGCGAGCACCTCGGCGATCAGACCCTCGTCGACCACCGCGTGCGAGGCGACGTCGCCGGAGCGCCACTGCTTCTCGAGGCGCAGGCGCTCCGCCAGGAGCGACTTCTCCTCGTCGCGCAGCGACGCGGCCTTCTCGAAGTCCTGCTCCTCGGAGGCCTGCTCCTTCTGCTCGCGGACCTTGGCGATCTTCTCGTCGAACTCGCGCAGCTCGGGCGGCGACGACAGGATCGACAGACGCAGGCGGGCGCCGGCCTCGTCGATCAGGTCGATGGCCTTGTCAGGCAGGAAGCGGTCGCTGATGTAGCGGTCGGCCAGGTTCGCGGCGGCGACGATCGCGCCGTCCGTGATCTGCACCTTGTGGTGCGCCTCGTAGCGGTCGCGCAGACCCTTGAGGATGTTGATCGCGTGGGGCAGGCTCGGCTCGGCCACCTGGATCGGCTGGAAGCGGCGCTCGAGAGCGGCATCCTTCTCGAAGTGCTTGCGGTACTCGTCGAGCGTGGTGGCACCGATGGTCTGGAGCTCTCCGCGGGCGAGGAGGGGCTTGAGGATGGATGCCGCGTCGATCGCGCCCTCGGCGGCACCGGCACCCACGAGGGTGTGGATCTCGTCGATGAAGACGATGATGTCGCCGCGCGTGCGGATCTCTTTGGTGACCTTCTTCAGGCGCTCCTCGAAGTCACCGCGGTAACGCGACCCGGCGATGAGCGAGCCGAGGTCGAGCGAGTAGACCTGCTTGTCCTTGAGCGTCTCGGGCACATCGCCCTTGACGATGGCCTGCGCGAGGCCCTCGACGACGGCGGTCTTTCCGACACCGGGCTCGCCGATGAGGACGGGGTTGTTCTTGGAACGGCGCGACAGGATCTGCATCACGCGCTCGATCTCTTTCTCGCGCCCGATCACGGGGTCGAGCTTGTTGTCGCGCGCGGCCTGCGTGAGGTTGCGACCGAACTGGTCGAGCACGGCCGAACCGCCCTGGGCGGCGCCCTGGGTCTGCTCTCCGGCTCCGGATGCCACGCCCGCGGGCTCCTTGCCCTGGTACCCCGAGAGCAGTTGGATGACCTGCTGGCGCACCTTGTTCAGGTCGGCGCCCAGCTTGACGAGCACCTGGGCCGCGACGCCCTCGCCCTCGCGGATGAGGCCGAGCAGGATGTGCTCGGTGCCGATGTAGTTGTGGCCGAGCTGCAGGGCCTCGCGCAGCGAGAGCTCCAGCACCTTCTTCGCGCGCGGCGTGAAGGGGATGTGGCCGGTCGGCTGCTGCTGCCCCTGCCCGATGATGTCCTGCACCTGCTCGCGCACGGCGTCGAGCGAGATGCCGAGGGACTCGAGCGCCTTCGCGGCGACACCTTCGCCCTCGTGGATCAGCCCGAGCAGGATGTGCTCGGTGCCGATGTAGTTGTGGTTGAGCATCTTCGCCTCTTCTTGGGCGAGGACGACCACACGACGGGCACGGTCGGTGAATCTCTCGAACATCTCAGTCCCTCCAGAAATGGGCTGACAGGCACGCCTCCGCGCGCCGTACATCGAGAGTAACCAGCGGCCGCGAGCCAGGGACCCGTGTTCGCCGTGGGCATACCGTCGCGACGACGGGTCTTGCGGAACCCAACGACTGTCGTTATGTTATCGAAAACCGATAACAACGATCATCGATAAGGAGCGATCATGGCCACCCCCGGACCTTCCTCGCGCATCCTCTCTCGCGGCGACACCGCCGGCATGCTCTTCTTCGTCGTGCTCGGCGTCGGCCTGGCCCTGTGGGCGGTGGTGCAGAGCACGGTGAACATCGTCGCCGCCCTGCCCAACCGCGACGTGCGGGTCGCAGCCCCCTTCCTCGACACGGTCGCCCAGGCTCCGCTCGGCCCCGACGGCGCACCCGTGAGCGTCGAACTCGGCAGCGGCGTCGTCGTCGCCCCCGAACTGCCGATCGCCTCACTCGGCGCACTCGTCATCGCGCAGGTGCTCTTCGCCGCGACGGTCGTGACCGTGGTGGTTCTGCTGCTGATCCTGGTCGTCGGCATCCTGCGCGGACGCATCTTCAGCCGTCGCCACACCACCCTCGTCTCGGCGGCGGGCGTCGTCTCGTTGGTCGGCGTCGCGGGCGTGCCGTTCTTCCAGAACATGGTCGCCAACGGCGCCCTCGCCTGGATCTCGGACCGCACCTACGAACGCGGACTCGTGCAGACCATCGACCTGCCGGTCCTCTTCGGCCTCGCATTCGTCGTCGCCCTTGCCGGGACGGTGTTCTCGGTGGGCGACCGTCTGCAGCGCGACACCGAGGGCCTCGTATGACGCCGGCGGGCGCGGATGACGGGCCCACCGGCATCCATTGCCGTCTCGACGAGCTGCTCGCCGCGCGGGGCATGACGCTCACGCGACTGAGCGAGCTGGTCGGCGTCTCGGTGGTCAACCTCTCGGTGCTCAAGAACGACCGCGCCCGCGC
>NZ_QAJB01000309.1:0-1936 GCF_003061325.1 Microbacterium sp. HMWF026 | reverse complement strand
GTGCCGTGGCGACAGCTGCGCCGCCCCCACCCCCGCCGCTGTTATTGGCGGCGGTGCTGGCGACGGCTCTCGCTCCCTGCCCGGTAGCGGCCGCGGCGTTACCCGCGGTCGATGCCGTCGTTGCGGCACCCTTCGCCGCAAGAGCGCCACCCGCGGCGGCGCCAGCGCCCAGAGAGACGACCGCGGCGCCCGCGGCCACACCGCCCGCGGCGAGTCCGGCACCCGAGAACGCCGACGAGACACCGCCAGCGGCCACCGGGGCGATGAACTTGATGATGGCTGGCAGCGCCAGCCCCGCGATCAGCAGCGTCATCACGCCCACCGACACGTGATAGAGCGACGCGCCCAATTCATCCGTCGTCGTGAACGACGGCGGCGTGCGAATCAGGAGCAGCCCGAGAGCGTAGATCACAGCGGCAACCGGCTTGAACAGAATCAGCGCCAGAAGATACCCCTGAGTCTTCTTGAAAGCCTGGTTTCCCGCCTCCGTGGCGGATGCCGCGGCCAGAGCAGGCAGGAACGCGAACACCAACGTGACGAGCACGCCGCGCAGGATCATCAGGATGACGTTCATCAAACTGCCCAGCAGAGCCACAATGCCCAGGAGGACACCAGGGCCGACGCCGGCCGTCATGATCGCCTGTGTCGTGAGCAGCTGCGTGAGGTCGAGATCCTGGGTACCGGTGGCCCGCTCGATGATCCAGGGGGCAAAAGAGTCCCCGGCAAGGATCAGCGCCGTGGTGGCAGCGGCGTACACGCCGGTCACCACGATGAGGTTCACGATCATCTTCACCGCGGGAATGCCGTCTCGGAACGAGTTCGAGAAGATCATGCGGATGAGGGTCACGAGTAGGCCGACGATCGCGAGGACGATCGTGTAGAAGTGCAGGCCACTGGTGATCTGTCCGATTGCGTCGGACTGCACATCCGGGGAGGGGATGTTGATCCAGAAGCTCGTCAGCCACCCCAGGAACTGCACGGCGCCGTCCGCGAGAGAGCGGACGAACTCCTCAATACCGCCCTTGACGACGTTGCCGATGCCACAGCCAATATCCAGCGGCCCGCAGTCTTCCAAGCCTCCGTTATTCATTGGCCGACCACGGGGTGTAACGCGCCCCGGTGTACTCGGTCGGGGTGAAGCTCGAGGCGGCGTAGTCGACCAACCACGTCGTCTGTTGCTCATCCCACGCCATGCTGACGGTGAACGACGCTTCGGTGTCGTTCTGACCGAGGATGAGTTGGACCGTGACCCTTTCGGGCTGCACGGCGGTGAAGGTGAAGCCGCGGATCTGCGCCACCCGGCCAGCAATCTGGTCGCGGGTCTGCCCGCGCGTGTTGGCGATGTACTGCTCGCCGCCGCCGTTGTCGACGGCGTTCGCCGTCACGACTTCTCCGAAGTTCTCTCGAGCGATCCCGGCCACAGCATTTGCGGCGGCGAAGAGCGCGCCGGTCGGCGAGGGTGCGAAGCAGCCCCAGGGCCCGTCTGAGACGACGGGCCCGTATTCGGTGCTTGTGGGGTAGAAGAAGTACCGCTCCGATTCCCATTCGGCCGGGGGGCCCGCGGTGGGAATGTCCTGATCGGCGGTGTTCACGTCGCACGCGCCGCCGCTGGTGGGGGGCGCGCTCGTCGTGCTCGGCTGAGAGGCGCCCGACGTGTCAGACGGCTCGGCGCCGGGCTGCGCGGCGTCGTTCTGCCCCCCACGTCCCAGGACGAGGACGAGAACGATCGCTACCGCGACCGCGACGACGAACAGGGCCGAGACGATCCACCATCGGTTGAAGGGGTTGTTGTTGGCTGTGCCGTCGTTGCTCATGGCGAGTCCCCTCGAATCGTTAGATGAAGACCTGGATGATGACGCCGGCGGCTGAGGCCAGGACGCACACGATGATCGCGAGAACGATGCCCTTGAAGCTGTTCACTTCGCGACCCGTGAAC
>NZ_QAJB01000308.1:0-1670 GCF_003061325.1 Microbacterium sp. HMWF026 | reverse complement strand
GTGCAGACGACGGCGTGTCGGCGACGATCCCCGCCGTTGTGCACCCCGACGGTTCAGGCGAGCACGGCTTCCGCCGTTGTGCACGCCTGCGCTTCGCGCGAGCACGATCCCCGCCGTTGTGCACACGCCGGAGACCGCGGTGCGCCTCACACCATCGTGTCGAGGATCCCTACCAGGTCGTCGAACGTCGTGCGCGGGTTGAGGATCGCGAAGCGGGCGTTCACGCGGCCGGCGTGGCTCGAGGGCGTGACGAAGGCGTGCTGGTCGTCGAGCAGCCGCGCCGACCAGCGGTCGTAGTCCGCCTTGGCCCAGCCGACGCGTTCGAACACGACCACGCCGAGCTGGGGGCGGCGCACGAGCGTCAGGTCGGGGCGGCGCTCGATCTCTTCGGCGATGCGCTCGGCCAGGTCGATCGCCGAGGTGATCGCCTCGCGGTAGACCGCGGCGCCGTAGGTGGCGAGCGAGAACCACAGCGGCAGGCCGCGGGCGCGTCGCGTCAGGTGCGCCGCGAAGTCCGAGGGGCTCCAGTCGCTCGTCTCGGTGAGGGTGTCGAGGTACTCGGCGTGCTGCGTGTGCGCGCGACGGCCGAGCTCGGGGTCGCGGTAGATCAGCGCGCACGCGTCGAACGGGGCGAACAGCCACTTGTGCGGGTCGACGACGAGGGAGTCGGCGTGCTCGACGCCGGCGAAACGATGCCGCGCGCGGGGCGCCAGCATGCCGGTCAGGCCGTAGGCGCCGTCGACGTGCAGCCAGACGTCGGTGCCCGCGACCGCGCGGGCGACGTCGGCGATGTCGTCGACGATGCCGAAGTTGGTCGAGCCCGCGGTCGCGACCACGGCGAACACGCTGTCGCCGTGCTCGTCCAGCGCCGCGCGCACCGCGTCTCCGCGCAATACGCCGTCCTCGCCCACCGGCACGCCCACGACCTCGACGTCCATCACGCGGGCCGCCGAGGCGATCGAGGAATGCGCCTCGACGCTGCAGACCACGCGCCACGCGTCGGGGCGGGGCTTTCCGGCATCCGCGAACCGATCGCGTGCAGCCTCGCGAGCGGCGACCAGGGCCGAGAGGTTGCCGAGCGTCCCGCCCTGCACGAAGACGCCCCCGGCGCCCGCGGGCAGACCGAACTCGTTCGCCAGCCAGCGCAGGACCTCGTTCTCGGCGTGCACGGCGCCCGCGCCCTCGAGCCACGAGCCGCCGTAGAGCGCGCTCGCCGACACCACCAGGTCGAACGCCGCGGCGGCCTTGGTGGGGGCGCTGGGGATGAACGACAGGTACCGCGGGTCGTCGGTGGTGATGCACGCGGGGGCCAGCACGTGCTCGAAGACGCCGAGCGCCTTGCGCGCGCCGATGCCCTTCTCGTCGATGGTGCGTCCGGCCAGGCGGGTCAGCTCGGCGGCGGGCAGGGGCTTGTCGAGGGGGGTGTCCTCGGCGTTCAGCCGACCCCGGGAGTACTCGAGAACCATGTCGACGATGTCGCGCGTCTCGTCGCTGACCTCGTGCATGCGCGCGGCGGGGGAGTGGGTCATCGGGACCTCCGGGAGGGGGGATGCCGGCCCCGGCGGTGCGGATTCGCACGGCGGGACCGAGAGGGAGCGGCGCTCGAGGCGCGGGGCGACGGATCGTCGGACGTAGCTTATTCGTCCCCGCGCCGCGACCGGCTCGTGGGC
>NZ_QAJB01000307.1:0-2187 GCF_003061325.1 Microbacterium sp. HMWF026 | reverse complement strand
GGCCAGAGCGGACTCCGAGTGCCCCGCGTCGACGAGTCCGCACGATGGGGCGTCGGCGTCAACGAGTTCGATTAGCCCGGCGTCGGCAGTCGCCGACCCGGAGGGCGCCGAGTCGTCGCTGGTCGCGGTCGTCGACGTCTCGACCGCGTTCGCAAGGTCAAGAGGCGGGTCGACCTCGTCGGGATCAACGATCTCCCCAACGCCCGGAAGAGAACCCGCGAGGCGGGCGGTCTCGATCGCGTGCCGCTCGGACACGCGCCCATCCGCGAAGGCGCGCCACATCTGCGGGCAGCGGCCCTGCAGCATCTCGGCTCGAGCCGCGCGCAGACGAACCGTCTGCTCGGACAGGCGCAGACGCACGGCGATCTCGGCCACAGCGGCGCGCTCGGCGATGTCGACGCGGTCACGACGCACGGCGGCCGTGCGGCGGCCGCGAGGGTCGATCCAGTCGGGGTCTTTCGTCGGATCGGGACCGACCCACGGCGCCGGATCGGCCGCGGCGCGCGCGAGGATCGCCGCGATCAAGCGGTACTCCTCGGCCGTCGCCCGCTGCCGCTCCGCGGCGACGATCTCGAGGTGGCCGAGTCGTGCGTCGAGGTCGGAGACCGTCTGGTCGTGCGCGGATCGTCGCGCGCCGAGACACTCGGCATCGAGCCACTCGGCATCGAGCCACTCGTCCTCGACCCGCTCGTCGTCCATCCGCGCGTCGGATGCCGGGGGGTCCGGCACGCGGGAGGGGACGACGGCCTCGGCCTCGGCGCCGTCGTACCACTCCACGGCGGCGCTGTGACGGAGGGCGGCCCACGCGGCATCCATCTCGAGTTCGTCGTCGCTGGGCCACGGCGCGCCGTCGCACTCTCGGAACACCGGCGAGGGCCGGGTCGCGGAGCGTGCGGGGGAGGTCATGCGGGAACGGTATCGCGGACCTCCGACATCGGACCCGCGGGTCGGTCAGGGGCCGGAACGAAGGGGTGGAGCGGAATCAGTCGGGGCCGGATCGGCCCGATGACGAAGGGCGTTCGGGCGGCGAGTTTCACACCGAGGAGACGTCGACGTCCGAGCCGGATGGACGGGACAGAGCGGGATCGGGGGTGAATCAGCCTGGTGCTGAGAGGGCGTTCGCGGGCCGGATCGGCGGCTGGAGAAGGTCCGGGTGAGCACCGCTGCCTCGAAGAGGGGCGAGGGCCGGATCGACTCGGCCGAGGGGGCGTTCGGCCGCCGCACCCACAAGCTGACGTGAGGATCGAACCGCCGAGGCGAGCGCCGAAGCGACGGATCGCAGACCCGGGCGTGCGGGGTTCTCCCTCGAGCCCCGCCGCCCGACGCCGGTCAGCGGATCGGCCAGGCTCCGTCGACGGGAGGGGCCGTGGCATCCAGCCGTCCGATCTTGACGAAGTACTCGGTCAGGCTCGCCGCCTGCGCCCGCGCCCACGCGATCTGACGCGTGTGCAGTTCGTCGAGGGTGGGCGGCATCCAGGGCCCGAACCGTTCGGCCAGCGCGAGAGCCAGGCGACCCGCCGCGACCGCGTCGGCGCAGGCCTCGTGCGCGGACTCGAGGGGAACGGCGTAGTGCTCGGCGACGACCGAGAGCGTGCGCTTGCCGCGACGGTAGCGATCGAACGTCTTGTCGACGACGAGCGGGTCGATGACCGGCGACGGCGCATGGATCGGCGTGACGCCGTGCCTGACGGCCTCGTTCTTGAGCATCGAGAAATCGAACGGGGCGTTGTAGGCGACGACCGGGATGCCGGCGGCGAACAACGCCGTCAGTGCCTCGACCACCTCGGCGACGACGCGCGGCGCGGGCGCCCCCTCGGCGCGCGCATGCTCGGTGGTGATGCCGTGGATCGCCGCCGCCCCCGCCGGGATCGCAATCCCGGGATCGGCGAGCCAGTCGCGCGCGTCGACGACGTGACCGTCGACGTCGAGCACCCCCACGTGCGCCGAGACGATGCGATCGTTCTCGACGTCGACCCCGGTCGTCTCGAGATCGAACACGCCGACGAGGCGCGCCCACTCGGGCGTCTGGAAGAGGGGGAGCGGCTCGGCCTGCCACGTGGTCATGCGCCCACGGTAGAGCGCAGCTCCGACATCGCCGTCGAGGCGCGCAGGACAGAGGGGCGGGATGCCGCGGGGCGGCCGCGAGCGAGACGGTCGCGCGGTCGGGAGGGATCGTTCGGGCCGTCG
>NZ_QAJB01000306.1:0-2482 GCF_003061325.1 Microbacterium sp. HMWF026 | reverse complement strand
GATCGGGACCGCCGGAGCGGGGACGGCGACCGGACCCCAGAGAACGGATGCCACGACCACCGCCGCCGCTGCCTTAACCAGGTTCACGGGCCACCTCCTGCCGTGAGGCTCTCGCATCCAGGTGAGCGGCCGCGGTCCGCGCGGTGAACGCGGCATGGAGCGGCCGCGGGGGACGACCGCTCCATGCCGGATGACCGCGGACCGGGAGGACGTGGGGGCCCGCTCCCGGCCCGCGGCGCTCAGGCGACCGGCATGCCCTTCCGGCGTGCGGCGCGGGTCTGCGGGGCGTTCGGCTCGGCGCCGGTCTGCGCGGCGTCCGGCGTGCGGTGGGCGGCGGCCTCGGCATCCGTCACTCTCGGCCTGCGGGGCCACCAGAATTGGTCGCCGGCGATGAACGCCATCGCGGGGACGATGACCGTGCGCACGAGCAGGGTGTCGATCAGCACGCCGATGCAGACGATGATGCCGATCTGCGTCAGGGTGATCAGCGGCAGCACGCCCAGCACCGCGAAGACGGCGGCGAGCAGGATGCCGGCACTCGTGATGACCGCGCCGGTCGCGGCGAGCGCGCGGATCATGCCCTGCGTGGTGCCGAGGGTGCGGCTCTCTTCCTGCGCGCGGGTGACGAGGAAGATGCTGTAGTCCACACCCAGCGCCACCAGGAACAGGAAGCTGAACAGCAGCACGTTCGTGTCGATCGCCGGGAAGGCGAACAACGGCGTCTGGAACAGCCACCACGCCGCACCCACGGCCGAGAAGAAGCTCGCGACCACCGCGAGCAGCAGCAGCACGGGCGCCAGCAGGGCTCGCAGCAGGATGACGAGCACGATGAACACCAGCACGAGGATGAGCGGGATGATCAGCGACTGATCGCGCTGCTGCGCACCGGCGACGTCGAGCGCCTGCGCGTCGAGACCGCCGACGAGCGTCTGCCCCGACCCGATGCCGTCGAAGTCGGCGCGCATGCGCTCGATCGCGGCGAAGGCCTCGGGCGTCTCGGCCGACGCGTTCAGCGTCACGTCGATGCGCGCCCAGTCGGTGGTCGCCTCGACGATGCGCGCGGAGTCGACGCCCTCGAGCCCGGTCGCGGCCTCGACCACCGCCTCGGCGTCGGCGGGCTTCGCGACGACCGTGGCGGGCGAGGTCGCCCCGGCCGAGAACGCCTCGGCGAGCACCTCTTGCCCCTTCACCGCGTCGGGCTTCTGCAGGAAGCGGTCGTTCTGCGACAGACCGGTCTGGACGAAGAACAGTCCGCTCGCGAGCGCGCCGAGCACGACCGCCCCGGTGATCGCGACGACGACCGGTCGCCGCGAGACGCCGCGGCCGAGCTTTCCCCACGGGCTGCGCGAGATCGCGTCGGGCGATCCGAAGCGGGGGATGTAGGGCCAGAACAACCAGCGGCCGAAGAGCACCAGGGCTGCGGGCAGCACGATGAGTGCGAAGACCATCGCCACGACGACGCCCACGGCGCACGCCAGGCCCAGGGCGCGGTTGCCCGACAGCTCGCCCAGCAGCAGGGTGGCCAGGGCCAGGGCCACTGTGGACCCGCTCGCGATGATCGCCGGTCCTGCACCCCGCACCGCGCGGCGCATCGCCTCGCGGCGGTCCTCGGCCAGGCGCAGCTCGTCGCGATAGCGCGCGATGAGCAGCAGGGCGTAGTTGGTCCCCGCGCCGAAGACGAGGACGGACAGGATGCCGGTGATCGAGGCGTCCAGCTGCACGCCCACCGCCTCGGCGACCCGGCGCGCGACGATCCCGGCCGAGGCGTCGGCGGTGCCGATCACGATCAGCGGCACGAGCCACAGCCAGGGGCTGCGATAGGTGATGAGCAGCAACACCGCCACGACGATCACGGTCGTGAGCAGCAGGGTGAAGTCCGCGCCGTCGAACACCGCGGCGATGTCGACCTCGAAGCCCTCGGGCCCGGTCAGGTAGGTGCGCACCCCGTCGAGGCCGTCGGCGGCGAGCGCGCGGATCTCTTCGGCGCGCGCAGTCTGGGCGGCGACGTCGGTCTCGGGTTCGAGCGGGACGACGAGCAGGGCGACCGTGCCGTCCTCCGACACCTGCGGGGGCGGGATGAAGCCGTCGGGGGTGAGGTCGACGAGGTCGCCGAACGCCTTCTGCTGGATCGCGGCGACGGTCTCGGGGCTCAGAGCCTGGCCGTCGTCGGCGGCGAACACGAGCAGGGCGCTGGTGGTGTCGGCATCCGGGAAGGTCTCGAGGATCTTCGACACCTGCACCGACTCGGCGGAGTCGGGCAGCCCATTGCCGGGCGCCGTCTCGGCCGACGAGCTCGATCCGAGCGCGAACAGCGTGGCAACGCCCGCGAAGGCGACCACGAGCACGATCCATGACGTGCGTGCCGAGGTGAGCACGCGCAGCAACCGGTTCACGGGAGGCCTTTCCTCGATTTTCTTGTATCTCGATTTTCGAGATACGTGAAAGGTATCCCAAAGCGGGCGTAGAGTGCCAGTCATGGAAG
>NZ_QAJB01000305.1:0-1058 GCF_003061325.1 Microbacterium sp. HMWF026 | reverse complement strand
GGACTGCAGAACACCGGCTGACGGCATCGGGCCGCACGACGAAGCGCCGGTCCCCGGGGGGGGCCGGCGCTTCGTCGTGCTCGCGGGCCTTCGTGCTGCGGTTCGGTGTCTCGCTGCACCCCAGAAGGTGCGGGATGCCGGCCACCCCGCGCCCCGAAACCGCAGGACGCCGCTGGACGGTGCGAGCGGCTCACCCGAGGCGATGATCGTCGGCGTGCCGGGAGAGGCTGCGACCATAGCGCTCCGTGAGCTGCACCATGAGGTCGGGGGTCTCACGGTCCAGTCCGAAGACGTAGCCGGGGAAGTCAAGCTCTCTCTGCGCCGCCCAGATCTCTTCGTGGCGCTCGGGAGGCAGGATGACTACAGGATCGCCGACGGCGACCCACGAGATCGGCACGACGCTGTCCGGCGGCAGCACCGTCCGCACGTGGACGACAGCGTTGATGCGAACTTCACTGCGGTCGCCGATCTCGGCGCCGTTGAAGATGCGCGTGCCGGTCGCGAGAAACACTTCGTCGCCGATGTCGGAACCGGCGATGCTGGCCATCGGACCGATGAGGGTGTGCGCCCCCACGTGAACGGCGTGCGTCGAGCTCGCGCGCACCAGGGCGTTCTCCATCACGATCGTGTGGGCACCGAGCACGATCGGACTCCCCTCCGCGGTCAGGACCGCGCCATGGAGCACCTGACAGCCGGCCCCGACCGTGACGTCGCCGCTGATGACCGCTGTCGGGGCGACGACGGCGTCGGGATGGATACGAGGCTGCGATCCCAGGTGAGCGAAGAGCATGGCGCGTCCTTCCGACGGGTGAGGACAGCGTAGTCTCAGGCCTTCGCGCGCCGCGAGCGTCTCGCCGTGGGGTACGAGAAAGCGCCGCCGCACCCGCCCCTGTCTTCCCGGGGAGGGGTGCGTCGGCGCTGTTGACCGGTGCGATCACGCGCGCGGAGCGGCGCGCAGGCCACGTGGGCCCGTAAATGCGAAATGGCCACCCAGCTTTGGGTGGCCATTTCGACTGAAAAGAAGTCCGGCGGTGTCCTACTCTCCCACAGGGTCCCCC
>NZ_QAJB01000030.1:0-11209 GCF_003061325.1 Microbacterium sp. HMWF026 | reverse complement strand
CGGCGACGACCTTGGGGTCGTCGTGGAACGTGGTGGCCTTGACGATGGCGGCCGCGCGCTGGGCGGGGTTACCCGACTTGAAGATGCCCGAGCCGACGAAGACGCCGTCGGCGCCGAGCTGCATCATCATGGCGGCGTCGGCGGGCGTGGCCACTCCCCCGGCGGTGAACAGCACGACCGGGAGCTTTCCGGTCTCGGCGATCTCGACGACCAGGTCGTACGGTGCCTGCAGCTCCTTCGCGGCGACGTAGAGCTCGTCCTTGGTCTTGGCGCGCAGGGCGTTGATCTCGCCCGTGATGGTGCGGATGTGCTTGGTGGCCTCGGACACGTCGCCGGTGCCGGCCTCTCCCTTGGAGCGGATCATCGCCGCGCCCTCGGTGATGCGGCGCAGCGCCTCGCCGAGGTTGGTCGCGCCGCACACGAACGGCACGGTGAAGTTGTACTTGTCGATGTGGTTGACGTAGTCGGCGGGCGAGAGCACCTCGGACTCGTCGATGTAGTCGACGCCGAGCTCCTGCAGGATCTGCGCCTCGACGAAGTGTCCGATGCGCGCCTTGGCCATGACCGGGATCGAGACCGAGGCGATGATGTCGTCGATGAGGTCGGGGTCGCTCATGCGCGCCACGCCGCCCTGCGCGCGGATGTCGGCCGGCACGCGCTCGAGCGCCATGACGGCGACGGCGCCGGCGTCCTCGGCGATGCGTGCCTGCTCGGCGGTGACGACGTCCATGATGACGCCGCCCTTGAGCATCTCGGCGAGTCCGCGCTTGACGCGGGGGGTTCCGATGTCGGTCATGTCCACTCCGATCCGTGCGCGCTCGGGAGGCGCGATTATTGGCTTAGGCCAAACCGTAGCATGGCTCAGGACATAGGCTGGTCGTACTCTGGGGGGCCTATGACCATCGACATCACCGGGCGCTCGGCATCCGAGATCTCCGCCGATCTGCGCACGCGCATCGAACGCGGCGAGCTCGCGCCGGGCACCCTGCTGCCACCGGTCCGCACGCTCGCGACCGACCTCGGCGTCAACCGCAACACCGTGGTGGCGGCCTACCGGCAGCTCGCGCAGGCCGGCCTGGTCGAGGCGCGCGGGCGCGGAGGCACGCGCGTCGCCGACCGCGCCGCCGTCGCCCAAGAGGGCTACGCGCCCGACACGGTGCTGCGCGACGTCGGGACCGGAAACCCCGATCCCGCGCGCATCCCCGACCCCACCGCGGCCCTCGCGCGCTCCGCCCGCCCGGTGCTCTACGGAGAACCCGTGATCGACCCGGGTCTCGAGGCGTGGGCCCGGGGGTGGATGACCGAGGAGCTCCCCCAGGACGACGTGCGCATCACGGTCACGAGCGGGGCGAGCGACGCGATCGAGCGTCTGCTGGCGCAGGCTCTGCAGCGCGACGACGCGGTCGCCCTCGAAGACCCCTGCTTCCTCTCGGCGCTGCACACGGTCCGCACCGGCGGATATCGCGCCGTCCCCGTACCGGTGGATGCCGAGGGCATGACGGTGGACGGCTTGCGCGCGGCGCTGGCGGCGGGTGTACGCGCGGTCGTGTGCACCCCGCGCGCCCACAACCCGACCGGAGCGAGCCTGAGCGCGGAACGCGCCGCGCAGCTGCGCGCGGTGTTGACCGCGCATCCGTACGTCCTGGTGATCGAGGACGATCACTTCTCGCTCCTGTCGCGCGCGCCGCTGCACTCGGTCATCGGTCCTTCGCAGCGGCGCTGGGCGCGCATCCGCTCGATGTCGAAGTTCCTCGGCCCGGACACGTGCCTGGCCGTCACGGCATCCGATCCCGACACCGCCGACGGTCTGGGCGTGCGCCTGACCCCCGGCACCACCTGGGTGAGCCACATCCTGCAGCGGCTGACGCTCGCGCTCGTCACCGACGACGAGGTGCGGGCCGGGATCGAAGAGGCCGCAGAGCACTACGCGCGCCGCAATGCGGCGTTCGCCGAGGCTCTCACCGCGCGCGGCCTCGCCGTGCGGCCGGGCGACGGCCTCAACCTCTGGGTGCCGCTGCCCGTTCCGGCGGCGGGCGTGCGCGAGGACCTCATGCACCGCGGCTGGCTGGTCCGCGAGGGGGATCCGTTCTTCCTGGGCGAGGGCGAGCGCGGTTCGTTCCTGCGCCTGACCGTGCACGACCTCGACGAAGACGCCGCGAGGACTCTCGCCGACGACATCGCCGCTGTCGCCGGTGTCTCGGCCGCGCGGCGACCGGGCGCCCGAGGTGGGAGGATCGAGGCATGAAGGTTCTCTCGATCCAGTCGGCCGTCGCCTACGGGCACGTCGGCAACTCGGCCGCGGTGTTCCCCCTGCAGCGCATCGGCGTCGAGGTCCTGCCGGTGTACACGGTCACCTTCTCGAACCACACCGGCTACGGGGCCTGGCGCGGTCCGCTGATCTCGCCCGCGGACGTCGCCGAGGTGATCGCCGGTATCGAGGACCGCGGTGTCTTCCCCGAGATCGACGTGGTGCTCTCGGGCTACCAGGGCGGCGAGGGGATCGGCGACGTCATCATCGACGCGGTGGCGCGGGTGAAGAAGGCGAATCCGGATGCCGTCTACGCCTGCGATCCCGTCATGGGCAACGCGAAGTCGGGCTGCTTCGTCGCTCCGGCGATCCCCGAGCTGCTGCGCGAGCGCGTCGTGCCCGTCGCCGACATCATCACGCCGAACCAGTTCGAGCTGGGCTTCCTGACCGGGACCGAGCCGGGAAGCATCGACTCGACCCTCGCCTCGGCCGACATGGTGCGCGCCCGCGGTCCGCGCACGGTGCTCGTCACGAGCGTCGAGCGGCCCGACCGCGAAGCCGACACGATCGAGATGATGGTCGTCGACGACGCGGGTGCCTGGATCGTCCAGACCCCGCTCATCCCGATGAAGGCCAACGGCTCGGGCGACGTGACCGCGGCCCTGTTCACCGCGCACTACCGCCGCACGAATGACGCCGCCGACGCACTGGCGCGCACCGCGTCGAGCGTTTTCGATCTGCTCTCGAACACGTACGACGCGGGCTCGCGCGAACTGCGTCTGATCGAGTCGCAAGAGGCGTACGCGCACCCGCGGCTGCAGTTCACCGTGCGTCAGGTGCGCTGACCCACCCGGGTCACCCGCCGTACACGTCCTGATAGGCCGCCACCCACGCGTCGCCGTCCTCGGGGCAGAGGAAGGTCGCGCCGAACACCATCACGCTCGCGATTGGCGCTTCGGCCTGGGTGCGTGCTTCGCCCTGCGCGTCCGCGGGGATCAGCTGGGCGAACAACGGCGACGTCGAGACGTGGGCGATGAGGGTGGACGCGTCCACCTCGTGACGGCTCAGGATCGCCGTCTCGCAGGCGTCGCCGGCCAGGGCGAGGGCCAGGCTCTCGTCCTGGGAGGACCACGACAGGCCCTGCTGCTCCACGTAGGCGCGCTGCTCGGCGATGAACTGCTGCTGCGCCGGTGTCACCGCCACCAGCGGGGTGCCGTCCGTGGGCAGCTGCTGCTCGCGGAAGAACTCGTCGCGCTCGGCGAAGACGTCCTCGAAGGAGTCGGGATCGGCCGTCGCCTCGTTGCTCGGACTCGCCGTGTCCGCGGCGGCGGGCGTGGGTCGGGACGCCGACCCCGCGGCATCCGGGTCGAGAGGGCTGGGTAGCGCCAGGCACCCGGTCGTGCCGACGAGGATCGCGGCCAGCGTGAGCGACAGCAGGGCGGGGCGAGTGGCGGCGTGCATGCGCCCACGGTAGTCATCCCGACGACCGTGTCGATGGGGGTTGTGGATAACGGGGGGAGCACCGTCTCACGCGACACGCGTGCTGGTCGACGCAGGTGCGGCGGCGGGAGGGCGGCGCTCCGCTCAGGCGTCCCAGGCGTCGGCCACGGCGCGGCGGACGTCGCCGAGCAGCTGCGGCAGGGCCTTCGTCTTGGCGATGATGGGGAAGAAGTTCGCGTCCGAGGCCCAGCGGGGCACGATGTGCTGGTGCAGGTGGGCATCGACCCCGGCTCCGGCGATCGCACCCTGATTCATGCCCAGGTTGAAGCCGTCGCAGTTCGACACGGCGCGCAGCACGCGCATGCCGCGCTGCGTCAGTGCGCCGATCTCGGCGACCTCCTCATCTGTCGCCTGGTCGTACGTGGCGATATGACGGTAGGGGCAGACCAGCAGGTGACCCGAGTTGTACGGGAAGAGGTTGAGCAGGACGTACGCCGTCCTCCCCCGCGCGACGATCAGTCCGTCTTCGTCGCTCTTGTCGGGGGCCGCGCAGAACGGGCAGTTCTTCTCCATCGGCTCGCGGCCGGCCGAGATGTAGGCCATGCGGTGCGGCGTCCACAGGCGCTGGAACTCGTCGGGAACCCCGGCCATGGTCGCGGCATCCACGAGCTCGGGGCCGTCCGCGGCCGGCGCCGAGGCGTCGGCCGGGACGGCGTCCGGGGCGTCGGTCACGCCAGGTCCTCGGCGGTGTTGACCAGGGTGCGCTGAGCGATGGCCCCCGTGATGCGGGCCACGGCCTCTTCGACCGGGATGCCGTTGAGCTGCGTCCCGTCGCGGAAGCGGAACGACACGGTGCCGTTCGACCGGTCCTGCTCTCCGGCGATCAGCATCACCGGCACCTTCTGCGTGGTGTGCGTGCGGATCTTCTTCTGCATGCGGTCGTCGCTGTGGTCGGCCTCGGCGCGGACGCCCCGCGTCTTGAGGTCGGCGACGATGCCCTGCAGGTAGTCTCCGTACTCCGCGGCCACCGGCACGGCCACGACCTGCACCGGGGCAAGCCACACGGGGAACGCGCCGGCGTAGTGCTCCAGCAGGATCGCGAAGAAGCGCTCGACCGAACCGAACAGCGCCCGGTGGATCATGACGGGGCGGTGCTTCTCGCCGTCGGGCCCGGTGTACTCGAGCTCGAAGCGCTCGGGCTGGTTGAAGTCGAGCTGGATGGTCGACATCTGCCACGTGCGGCCGATGGCATCCCGAGCCTGCACCGAGATCTTGGGGCCGTAGAACGCCGCGCCACCCGGGTCGGGTACGAGCTCGAGGCCCGAGGCCTCGGCGACCTCGCGCAGCGTGTCGGTCGCCTCGGTCCACAGCGCGTCGTCGCCGATGAACTTGGGGTTGCCTTCTTCTTTCGTCGACAGCTCGAGGTAGAAGTCGTTCAGGCCGTAGTCGCGCAGGGTCTGCAGCACGAAGTCGAGGCTGTGGGTGAGCTCGCCCTTGACCTGGTCGGCCGTGACGTAGATGTGGGTGTCGTCCTGGGTCATGCCGCGCACGCGCGTCAGACCGGCCAGGGTGCCGCTCTTCTCGTAGCGGTAGACCGACCCGAACTCGCTCAGCCGCAGCGGCAGCTCGCGGTAGCTGCGACCCCGCGAGCGGAAGATCAGGTTGTGGAACGGGCAGTTCATGGGCTTGAGGTAGTACTCCTGGCCCTCACGCGAGACGTGGCCGTCGGCATCCACCACCTCGTCCAGGACCATCGGGGGGTACATCCCGTCGGCGTACCACTGCAGGTGACCGCTGGTCATGAACAGGTCGCCCTTGGTGATGTGCGGGGTGTTGACGACCTCGTACCCGCTGGCGAGCAGACGCTCGCGCATGTAGCGCTCGATCTCGTAGCGGATGATGCCGCCCTTGGGGTGGAAGACGCTCAGTCCCGGGCCGATCTCGTCGGGGAACGAGAACAGGTCGAGTTCTTTGCCGAGCTTGCGGTGGTCGCGCTTCGCAGCCTCTTCGAGGCGGTGCTGGTACGCGCGCAGCTCGTCCTTCGTGGGCCAGGCGGTGCCGTAGATGCGCTGCAGCTGCGGGTTCTTCTCGCTGCCGCGCCAATAGGCGCCGGCGATGCGGGTGAGGTCCCACCCGTTGCCGATCAGACGCGTACCGGGCACGTGGGGTCCGCGGCAGAGGTCCTTCCACGCGGTCTCGCCGTCGCGGGTGACGTTGTCGTAGATCGTCAACTCACCGGCGCCGACCTCGACCGAGGCGCCCTCGGCGGCTTCGGCGGACCCGCCCTTGAGCCCGATCAGCTCGAGCTTGAACGGTTCGTCGGAGAGCTCGGCGCGGGCCTCGTCGTCGGTGACGACGCGACGCACGAACCGCTGGTTCTCGCGGACGATGCGCTCCATCTCCTTCTTGATGACCTTGAGGTCGTCGGGGGTGAAGGGCTCGTCGACCTGGAAGTCGTAGTAGAAGCCGTCGGTGACGGGCGGACCGATGCCCAGGTTGGCCTGGGGCTTGACACGCTGGACCGCCTGAGCCAGCACGTGCGCCGTGGAGTGGCGCAGGATCGACAGGCCATCGGCGCTGTCGATCGTCACCGGCTCGACCTGGTCGTCGGCCGTCACGGTCGTGGCCAGGTCTTTCAGCTCCCCGTTGACGCGCAGGGCGACGACCGAACGGTCGGGGAAGAGGGCGAAGCCATCGGCGGGGAAATCAGTCACAGAACATCTCCTGAAGGGGTCTGCTCCAGGCTACCGGGCGGGCGTGGCCGCGATCGCATCGCGCGTGCCCCATAGTGGAGCGGTGACTCTGGCCATCATCGGCGGCGTGCTCTGGATCCTCGGGATCGTGGCGCTGCTCACCGGCGCCCTCCCCGCCGACGACGCCCTCGCCGTCGCCGACCGGGTGTGGCCCATCCTGCTGTTCGTCGTGGCGGTGACGATCGTCGCCGAGCTCGCCTCGAAGGCGGGACTGTTCGACGTCGTCGCCGCGCGACTGGCGAAGCTCGCGCGCGGTCGTACCGCCCTGCTGTGGGTGCTGGTGGTGGGGCTGGCAACCGTGGCGACGGCGTTCCTCTCGCTCGACACCACAGCGGTGCTGTTGACGCCGGTGGTGGTCGCCATGGCCGTGGCGCGCAAGCTCGACCCGCTGCCGTTCGCGTTCGTCACGGTGGTGCTGGCCAACACGGCCTCGCTCGTGCTGCCCGTGTCGAACCTCACCAACCTGCTCGCCTCCGAAGCCCTGGGTGGGGGACACGACCCGATCGCGTTCCTGGCGCTCCTGGGGCCGTCGGCCCTCATCGCGATCGCGGTGTCGGTGGTCGTGCTGACGGTGGTCTTCCTGCGCCGCCTCCCCCGCACCTACCCGGACGCCGCCGCCCCCACCGTGTCGGACCGGGTCCTGCTGCGCATCTCGGGCATCGTCACGCTCGCGCTGCTGCCGCTGCTGGTCGTCGGACTGGAACCGTGGATGCCGGCCGTCGCCGCCGCCGTCGTGCTCATCGCGGCGTTCGCCGTGCGTGCGCCCGGAGCACTCGGCATCCGTCTGGTGCCCTGGTCTTTGCTGGTCTTCGCGGGCGGGCTGTTCCTGGCGGTCGGTGCACTCGAGGCGCTCGGGATCGGCGGGGTTACCTCGGTGCTCGCGGGAACCGGTGACGACCTCGTGTCGCTGTGGCAGCTGGCGGGCGTGGGGGCCCTGGCGGCCAACGGCATCAACAACCTGCCCGCCTACCTGGCCCTCGAGTCGGTCGCCGGCTCCCCCGTGCGTCTGGCCGCCCTGCTCATCGGGGTCAACGCCGGTCCCATCGTGACGCCGTGGGCGTCGCTGGCGACCCTGCTGTGGCACGACCGGCTCGTCGCCGCGGGCATCGAGGTGCGGTGGAGCCGTTTCGTCGTTCTGGGCGCGGTGATCGCTCCTCTGATCCTTCTGCTCGGCGTGCTCCCGCTGGTGTGGTGAGCGCTCAGTCCTCGTAGGTGCGCGACCACGCCTTGCGCGGTTCGATGAACCACACCGCGAGACCCTCGCGCAGGTCGTAGGGCTCTCCGGTGTACTGCGTCGAGATGCGGTCGACGTACGGCAGCGCAGTCTCGCCGTCGATGCGCTCGACGGCGACACCGCGGACGAAGGCCGATGCGTAGGGGTTGTCGGCGCCGGTCACCGAGATCGCGACGCGGGGGTCGCGGCGGATGTTGCGGTCCTTCAGGGTGTCCGTCACCGTGAAGATCATGAGCCGGTCACCGTCGACGCCGACCCAGAGCGGGATCGAATGCGGCGACCCGTCGTGCATCAGGGTGGACAGGTGCGCCACGGCATCCGTCTCGAAGAAGGGCTTCGCGTCGTCCCAGTCGGTCATGCTGCCGACAACTACCGTCGAGTGGTGGGCATTCCCCGTTCAGGAGTGCGCGGGCGCGCGCACCTGATCGTTCGGCACCTCGCGGAAAGTCATCTCCTCGCGCGGCGCGCTCTCGCGCGGAGCCGATTCGTCGGGCTCGGGGATGACGTAGAGCCCGCGTCCGGAGTTCGCGTTGTAGGTGAGCGCGTGCAGCCACGCGGGACTCAGCTGCGGGCTGCGGCTGCCGTGGTACTTGAACACCAGCGAGACGTTCGGGTGGATGTAGACCGTCGTGCGGCCGCCGCCGGTGCTGATGTCGTCTTTCCACGTGAAAGGAAAGCTCTCGCCCCGGCGCACCTTGGCCATGATCACCGCCTGCAGGTGGGCGAGCAGGCGGTCCTCGAAATCGACCTTGATGTTGCTGTCGTAGATGAACTTGCCCATGGCGTCTCCTGAACCGGCCCCCGTGTCGTGCGCATCTCCAGGCGAGAAGTCGAACGCGGCAGGCCCGGGGGTGGCGGCCGTCGTACCTGCAGAGTCCCGCGGAAGGGCGAGGACCGCAAACCCCCTTGCCCTCACCGCGGTTCGCGGATAGGCGCTGTCGCAATCGGGCCCATCCGCAGGGGCGGCTCAGTCGCGTCGCGAGATGCGGAGCATCACGCGGTCGCCGGGCTTGCGTTGCACGCGTCGCACGAGTCTCTCGAACCCGAGGATGGCCGTGTACTGCCACCGGTACTTGCGGCGCAGGGCGGAATCGGCGCGGGCATCATCGGTCGCCGGTCCGGCGATGCGGCCGTGCGCCTCGACGGTGACGGCGTCGGGCTCGACGGCGCCCATGCGGCTGCAGGGTCGCAGCACAACGCGCGAGTCGTTGCGAAGCCGCTTGACCTTGCCGGTGGTGCGCTCGCTCGTGACGACGAGTTCATCGCCGTCGCGCGCGATCCACACCGGCACAGAGACCAGGGCGCCGTTGCGTCGGTAGGTGCCGAGAGAGACGAAGGGGGATGCCGCGATCTCGCGCCAATGGGTGTCGGGGACCGTCATGCCGCAACGCTACTGCGCGGGTAGCTGCTTCGTCGGTGGTTGCGCCCGACGGCTCGGCGGGTGCTGGCCGCCGGGTTTCTCAGGGCCACCGCAAGATCAGCGCAACGCTTGCGCAAGATGCCGGATTTCGTGTCCCCCATTCGGGGGACATGCCCTAACGTCGAGGTGTTCCCGCCGCCAGGCACTCCGCAGCCCCCCTTTCTGGCGGCGGGAACAGCCACTCTCCCGCTGGAACGGATCGAGGCGACGTCTCTCCGCTCGCGGGGTTGCTCGTCCCGGCCTCGGTTCGTGGCGCCTGGCTGGTGCACCGCGTCAGATGTCCAGCACGCCGTCGACCGCCGTTCCGGTTGACGGGAGTCTGCCCGTGGCGAGGTCCTCCATGAGGTGCAACGATGCGTACGGAGGCGGCGTGAACCGTCCTGCGGCGTCGAAGACCCGGACAACGCGCCGCATCCGCCCGTTCGTGAAGTGCGGATGCGGAAGCTCACCTCGACGCGCGTGGCGGGCCACTCCCCCCGCACCTCGACGCGGGGTTCGCTGACACCGGAGACGAGGGAGGCCGGGTCCTCGGAAGGGCCCGTCCAGTACCGGTCGAGAGGGGCACGTCGCCACGCGTTCGCATTCGTCCGGGCCGCGCCTGACGGCGATCGGCTCGTCGGCCGCGACGGAGATCGTCGCGTTTCCGTCGCGGATCCGCTGCCACCCCTACTCCTCCGGCATCCCGTCAATCTGGCAGGACTGTGCGCCAACAGCCCCATGACAGCTGCCCTTCGCGGCAGTCGTCACCCCCGGGGTGTGGAGAAACGAAAAAACCCCCGGCAGAACCGGGGGTTTCATTCGGTGCGCGATACTGGGATCGAACCAGTGACCTCTTCCGTGTCAGGGAAGCGCGCTACCGCTGCGCCAATCGCGCCTATACAGGCTGTTCTGTTGTGAGTTGAGGTGGCGACGGGATTCGAACCCGTGTAAACGGCTTTGCAGGCCGGTGCCTAGCCGCTCGGCCACGCCACCGTGTGTGGTTCGACCCACGTGTCTTGATCCTCCGTCGGTTTCCCAGACGGAGATCCCTCCACTCGAGCGGATGACGAGACTCGAACTCGCGACCCCAACCTTGGCAAGGTTGTGCGCTACCAACTGCGCTACATCCGCATTTCGTTCCCGGGGCTTGCCCCGAGCACTCGTAAGACATTACCCGATCTGAGCGTGTGCGCAAAACGAGGCGCGGCCCGCGCGTGTCTCACCGGATGGTTCGAAGCACGTCTCGGCATCCGGTACGATCGATGAGTCCCGTTCGGGATGCGGGCGATTGGCGCAGTTGGTAGCGCGCTTCCTTCACACGGAAGAGGTCATCAGTTCGAGTCTGGTATCGCCCACCGCAAGGCCCCCGGTTCGCCGGGGGCCTTTCTGGTTCATGTGGTGCTGTCGGCATCCGCGAGGTCGGGCGGCCAGACGACGCGAAAGCGTTCGAAGACGATGTCGTCGCTCTCGGTCCAGGGAGTCGGCCACGCGGAACCGACGCGCGAGAAGTACCGTCGGTGCCCGTCCCGCCAGTGCTCGATCGTCCGATCGCCTTCGCCCTCGTCGGCAGCGAATCGCTCGTCGATGCTGTCGAAATCACCCATCCGCAATTCGGTGGTACGCAGGACGACGCGAGGCATCCCCCTCCCGTCGCACGCGATCCAATGCGCGCCGATGCGGGGCAGCGGGTCCCCCTCGGCGGTGAACTCGCGCACGAGCGCCGACGTCGCCCGCTTCGCCCCGCTCACGACCGCGTCGAGCAGTTCGTCCGCCAGCTCCGGCGTGTCCCCGAAGTGCTCGACGATGAAGGCGGGATCGGATGCTGCCGCCTCCGGCCGGGCTCGCACGTACTCGTGCCACAGCCGCAGGGCCGCGGCGTGATCGATCTCGATGGGCGTGGTGCTCACACCCTCATGCTGACAGACGCCTCGCGCGGGTCAGGTGTCGGCATCCTGGATCACCACGCGCAGGTCACGACGACGCTGGCCCAGGCGCGAGCGGGAGCTCGCGGGAGTCGCTCCGGTCCCCGCGACGGGTGCCCGTAGTCCCCCGATCCCCGTCCCTGCTGTCGTCGCCCGGGGTATGGCGGCTGCCGCCGTCCCGCCGACGGCGCCGCCGAGCAGCCCACCCGTGAC
>NZ_QAJB01000304.1:0-15608 GCF_003061325.1 Microbacterium sp. HMWF026 | reverse complement strand
GGCCTACATCGATGGGGCGTGGCGTAACTGCCGCGTCCGCTTCTGGAACGGGTCGGGGTGGCAGTCCTGCCGTCCACGGGCATGGAACGGGTCCGCGTGGGTCAACACGCGCTAGCCCATTCACTCCAATGAGTTGTCCGTCGACTCTTCCTTCACGTTCCATGAACCGAGAGACCATCCCGAGACGTCCCGCAACGCGCCCCGCCACAGCGGAACATTGACGTCCCGGTCTCCATTGAAGATCTTCACATCTTGCATGTGAATGAACCGACGAGCGCGCCCGCTCAGGTCGGCGGCATCACGTCTGTCCCAAACCTCTGCTTGATCCTCCAGAAGAGCCAAGAAGGCCTTCTCGACGGAGTCGCCCAGCTCCGTTGCTCCACCTTCGCGTAGCTGCTCCGCCATGGCCGACACCCAGACTGTCGCGCTGATGACCAGGCCGCTCACCGTTACACCGCCACACTGGAGGGTGACGCCGATCTTTCCTTCGAGGGCTTCGTCTTTGAATCCCACGAAGCTGCTCAGTACCAGATCGAACAGCAGGTCCTTGGAAATGACGTCGTCGTCTGTGTATCCGTCTGGATCGTTGTCTCGGTCGAACCGCTTGACTTGAACATCATCGAGGTCGTTGGTGTCGTCGCTCATGCTGCCCATCATGCCCGAGGCGTGGCCAAAACGTGGCCAATCTGTGGCCAAAACGGGGTACGGTTTGATGCGTAGGAATTGCGCTATTTCGCGAAATGACGCGGGTCCGGGTGGTCGAAAAAGGGCGGGTCATCTGTCTTCCAAACAGATGATGCGAGTTCGATTCTCGTCAGCCCCTCCACTTTTTGACGGCGTCACGTCGCTCAGCGATTCAGGCCGATCCCGCCGAACAGCACGACCGCTGCCGCCGCGACGGCGATCGCCGTCCAAGTAAGCGCGGCCCTCCATCGCGCGGACGTCGCCGACCAGAGTGCGGTGAGGGCGAGGGCGCCCACGAGAATCCACCCGGTGAACGACACCCACCAGACACCCACAGGGTGCGCGTCCGCAGAACGGGCCATCGTGAACCCGAACACCACGGCCAGCGTGACGAACCCGGTCAGCACGAAGGCCGCCCACGCGATCCCCACGACGCATCCCCAGCCCCCCTCGCGCAGTTCGTCGGGCAGCGCGCGGTTCTCGAGGGCTTCCCGCACCGACGCGGGCAGCTCCTGTCCATCGAGAAGTGCGCTCAGCCGTCGAGCGGTCGCCTCGTCGGCGTTCAGACCCCACAGCATCCCGATATAGGCCCTTAGCTCGTCCGCGGACGCACCGTCCGCCAGTCCGACGGCGTAGCGTCCCGCTTGATCGATGTGACCGAGTCGGCGGTAATGGCGGACGATCTCCTGCCGGGTCGCATCGTCCGCGGGATCGTCCCTCAGTCGCGCCTTCCACGCCCCCACTTGTTCTTTGCCGGGCGATGCGTCGACCGACCTGTGATCGGGCACGTCGGAGGGCATTCGCTCATTATGGCCGGGCCTGACCGGGCCTCACTGATCCGCAGGCCGCGCCTCGCCGTGGCGCGCCGAGTGAGACAGGTAGATCTCGGCATTGCGCAACAGGCGGGAACGCTCCTCGGCGGTGAGCGCGCGGCGCACCTTCGCGGGGACTCCGGCGACGAGCGAGCCCTCGGGCACGACGGTGCCCTCGAGAACCACCGCTCCCCCGGCGATCAGGCATCCCGGGCCGATGTCGGCGCCCGACAAAATGACGCTGCCCATCCCCACCAGCGATCCGTCGCCGATCCTGCACCCGTGCACGACCGCGTTGTGGCCCACCGAGACATCGGACCCGACGATGACGGGGTGGTCGGCATCCACGTGCACGGATACGTTGTCCTGCAGATTGCTGCGGGCACCGATCGAGATCGCCGCGCTATCGCCGCGGACGAGGGCGTTGTACCAGACGCTCGCGCCCTCGCTCAGCGTCACGTCACCCACCACTCGGGCCCCGGATGCCACGAACGCGGTCTCGTGCAGGCGGGGCGTTGCGCCGGGGAGCGACAGGATCGAGGCGTCGGGGGCGATCGTCATGGGCCCGAGGCTAGCGCTACCGAGCCCCTACCGAGGACTACGTAGAGGCGCGGAAACCCGGTATGCCCGATCGACGGATCGGTAGTGGCGAACTCTCACCCAACTCATAGTTTCGGTGGCAACACCAGCCGCACGTGCCCAGGAGAAGCCATGTCGCCGTCCACCGAAACCGCAGCCCCGATCCCCGCCACGCGCGCCGCGCGTCGTCCGCGCCACGGAAAGGCGAAGGCGATCCTCGCCATCGCCGCCGGTACCGCCCTGCTCCTCGGTGGAGGGGGGACGTACGCGTACTGGTCCACGACGACCGCCCTGACCACGGGGAGCGTGCAGTCCGGTGACCTCAACCTGACACTGGGCACGAGCGCGTGGAGCCTGAAGGGTGTGCTCGGCTCCGCCATTCCGCTGACGGACCCCACCACGGCCCGGATCGTCCCGGGCGATGTCCTCACGTTGACGCAGCCCGTCACGGTCACGCTGGTCGGCAACACCCTGCAAGCCGATCTCGCAGTGACCCAGGCCGCGAATTTCGTCTCGGGACCTGCCGCGCAGTACGTCAAGGTCGCCGTGAACATCCCCGGCCTCGGTGCGCAGACCGGCACCAACACGTACCGGGTGACGCCCGCCACGGCCGGCACCCTTCAGGCGACGGTGACGGTGACCTTCGATGCGAACACCCCGAACCTCGTCGGCGTCAACACCCCTGTGGACCTCAGCAAGCTGTCGTTCTCGCTCACCCAGGCTTCCAGCTGAGGTAGGTTCCATGCTCCATCGCGACGACAGCACCATGCGTCGCCTGAAGTGGGGTGCCATGCTCGCGGCGGTCCTGGTCCTGGGGACCGGGACCGCCGCCGCGCAGGCGCTCTGGGAGCGATCCGTCGCGCTGAACGCCGGCACCACGACCACGGGATCGCTCGCATTGACGACGCAGTGGACCGGTGAGTGGACGGCGTGGAAGCCTCTCTTCCCTGGCGGAACCAGCGATACGGCGATCCTGCGCGTCACCGAGACAGCGGCATCCGGCACGACCCTGCGATGGCGGGTCACCCCGGCGGTCTCGCTCGGGCTGACCGCCGAGGAGGCCGCTTCCGTGACCACGCAGGTCTTCGTCGGAAACTGCGGTGGTTCAACCACGATCGCCAAGGGCGCGTCGTATGCGCCCGCCGGAGGTTTTCTCCCCGGCGAGTCTGTCGACCTGTGCCTGCGTGTGACGCTGGCGGCGAATGCCTCGAAGGAGCTGCAGAATCGCCCCCTCACTCCGACGCTCAGCGTCGCGGCCGATCAGGTGGTGTCATGAACTCGCCGCGGCGAGGCGTCGTGCGCGTGCTTGCGGCGACCGCGCTGATCACCGCCCTCACGCTGACTCCCGGGATGACACCCGCGACCGCCGCCTGGCAGGTCACGGCATCCGCCCCCTCGTTCGCCCTGTCGACCGGTAGGCTCACCGGTCCCACGCCGGTGGGATGCCAGAGCCAGGGGAGTCTTCTCGAGGGCTACTTCGTCCGACTATCGTGGCCACGCGTTAGCGGAGCCACCTCGTACGAATTGGTGGCGTTGAACACGACGGAGGGAACAAAGGCGCTGGGTTTCAGCCTCGCGGACTCCACCGCTGTAAACGGCATTCTGTCCGCGGACGTCCGGGCCGGGCTCCTGAACCCCATCTTCGCACTGCTGTCCGGGAACCCCACGGTCGCGGTGGTCGCCGTCAACGGTGCCTGGAGGTCCGACCCGAGCTCCGGGACCACGCTCGTTCCGACCGGACTTCTCAGCGGCTTGTTCGGGGGACTCAAATGTCCTCCGGCGTGACCCTGCGCCGCGATCAGCGCGCGGCCGCCCACCCCCGCTCCACTTGGGCTCGCGCTCGAGCGATCATCGGCATCCTGCTGCTGGCCCTCGTCTCGCTGTTCGCCCTGATCACCGTCGTCATCCCGCTGCTGCTCGGCGCGCAGACCTACACGGTGCTGACCGGCAGCATGCAGCCCGGGATGCCGCCCGGAACCCTCATCGCCGTCCGCCCGACGCCGATCGAGGACGTCCGCGTCGGCGACGTGGTGACGTATCAAATCCGATCCGGCGATCCCGCGGTCGTCACGCACCGCGTCGTGGGGACGACCAGCAGCACGGGGGGCGACCGGCTGCTCATCACGCGCGGGGATGCCAACAACACCGACGATCCCCCCGTGCAGACCGAGCAGCTGCGGGGAACGGTGGTGCTCGCCGTCCCCTACCTGGGCTACCCCGGCGTCGTCTTCGGCGGGCAGGAGCGCGGCGCGGTGATCGCCGTGATCGGCGTCGCGGTCGTCGGATACGGCGTCGCCTTGCTCGTCACCGATCTGCTGAGATCGCGCCGCCGCCGCGCGGCTCCGACCGCGGCGGTCGCCCTCGTCGTCGCTCTCGCGACCGCTCCCCTGCTGTCTCCCCCGCCGGCAGTCGCCGTCGACAGCCCCTCGCGGCTGCTGGTCAGCGACGACGGCGTCCGTTTCGTCGCCGACGGCTCGATCCGGGCCTTCGACGCGTCCGACCGCATCGTCCCCGGCGAGACGCAGCGCTCGACGTTGTGGATCCGCAACGCCAGCGCCGATCCCGCGCGGGCGGGGATGCGTCTCGACACGGCACCCGCGTCGACGGACGACGCCGACCGGGCACTCGCCGACGCGTTGCGCCTGGTGGTGGCGACGGCATCCCTCCCCCCGGGAACGCAGTGGGTCAGCGAGGTCATCCCCGCCGGTGGGACGCTGCGAGTCGAGATCGGATTGCGAATGGATGCCGCCGCCGACAACACCTCGCGCGCGGGCGACGCCCTGGTCACCCCGGTGGTGCTGCTCACCGATGCGACCGCCGACGGCTCGTGGGGTGCGGCGGTCCCTCCGGGCCTGCTGCCGTGGACCGGGATCCGGGACACGCCCTTCGGCCTCTTCGTGGCCGTCGGCGGCGCGGTCGTCGCCGTCGGCATCCTGCTGCGGATCAGGCGCGTGCGGGATAGGTGAGGATTGCCTATTAGCCAGGTATTTAGCCGAGCCTCAACTTGCTTGCGGAATGCGAGGGCGTGAGTACGGTTGCATTCAACAGACTTCGTTCGTTGCGAGAAGGAGCATCACATGAGCACCGTTCAGACCCCCGCCGCCACCACCGTCGACCCGACGATGGCCGCCGGCACCGCCCAGTTCCTCTCCCCCGTCGTCATCGGCCTCGAGGCCCTCGTTGTCAACGGCAAGCAGGCGCACTGGCACGTGCGCGGCTCGAACTTCATCGGCGTGCACGAGCTGCTCGACTCGGTCGTCGCTCACGCGCAGGAGTGGTCCGACCTGGCCGCCGAGCGCATCGTCGCCCTGGGTCTGCCCGTCGACTCGCGCCTGTCGACCGTCGCCGCCAAGGCCAAGGCCACCGAGGTGCCCGCCGGCTTCGCGCAGTCCGACGTCATCATCCGCGCGGTGATCGCCGACATCGACGCCGTCCTCGTCGACATCGAGGCCGCCATCGAGGGCCTCGACGAGATCGACATGTCCAGCCAGGACGTCGCGATCGAGATCAAGCGCGGCCTCGACAAGGACCGCTGGTTCCTCTTCGCGCACCTCGCGGCGTAAGCACCGGTTCGACCCGAGGGGGGTGGCGCTTCGGCGTCGCCCCCCTCGTCGTTTCCGCGCAGGCGAGGGGATCAGGCCTGGTGCGTGATCCGGCCGGCGACGAGCGTGGTGCGCACCGGCATAGCCCGCAGCGCCCGCTCGTCGGCCGAGAGCGGGTCGGCATCCACGATGACGAGGTCGGCGAGGGCGCCCGGGGCGATCTCGGCCGCGGCCGTCGACCCGCCGGCGGTGGATGCCGCGATCGCGGTGCCGATGTCGACCCGCTGATGCGGCTGCCAGGGCTCGCGCCCGTCGCGCGTGCGGAAGACCGCCGACGCCATCGCTGCCCACGGGTCGAGCGGCGCCACCGGGGCGTCGGAGCCGAAACGCAGGTTCGCGCCGCTGTCGGCCAGCGCCCGCAGGGGGTAGGGCTGCGCCGACTGCTCGGCCCAGATGGCATCCGTCATGTCCCGATCGTCGAGCGCGTGCTCGGGCTGCACGCTCGCCGCGACACCCAGCCGGGCGAAGCGCGGGATGTCCGCGTGCGCGACGAGCTGGGCGTGCTCGATCGTTCCCACCGCGCCCGTCCGCGCGTACGCGTCGAGGGCGTGACTGTTGGCGACGTCGCCGATGGCGTGGATCGCGCACTCGATCCCGGCCGCCGTGGCGCGCGTCATCATGTCGACGAGGTCGTCGGGAGAGACGGTCAACAGCCCGTGATTGGTCGGATCGCCCGGGTAGTGGTGACCGCACGCCGCGGTGCGCGTGCCGAGCGAACCGTCGGAGATCGCCTTGAGCGGGCCCACCCGGATCAGGTCGTTACGCGCCCCGCGCACGAGGTCTCCCGTGCGCAGCCCCTCGGCGATCGCCCGGTCGAGATGCTGAGGGTAGGTGCCGTACGAGACGCGCAGCACATCGAAACCGCGCGCCGCTCGTCGCTGCCACGGCTCGTCGTTCCACGTCATGTCGAGGTCGACCAGGCCCACGATGCCGCGGGCGGCCGCGGCCCGGGCCATGCGCTCGACGGCGGTGTCGGCGGCATCCGGCTCCACCGCGTTCAGACGGCGCGAGATCTCGAACGCGTCCTCTTCGAGCAGCATCCCGGATGCCGTGGGCGCGAACCGCTCGCGGCGGAAGGCCGCGGAGTTCATCCACACGCTGTGCACGTCGGCGTTGACCAGATACGTCGGCGTCTCGCCGGTGGCGGCATCCAGCAGGTCGAGAGAGGGCGCATCGGGCCACAGACCGTCGCGGAAACCCGCGCCGATCCGCCGGCCGTCGGTCACCAGCGCGGCGGCCATGACGGCGGCGGCCTCGTGCGCCGTCGCCACCTCGCCGAGCGGAACGCGATCGGCGGCGAGAGCCCACTGCAGCACGTGCACGTGGTGGTCCCACAGCCCCGGCAGCAGCCATCCCCCCTCGGCGTCGACGACGAGCCCCGTCGGACGCAGGTTGCCGGTGGGGGCGATGTCGGCGATCACGCCGTCGACGATCTCCAGGTCGACGGGTTCGTCGGTGGGCAGCAGCTCCCGCCCCGGTCCGGCGACGCGGACGGCGCGGATGAACCCGACCTGTTCATCGATCATGCGCGCACCCGCGCATCGGCGGCGCGCTGCATCTCGGCAGCCAGGGCCGGATTGCCCTCCTCGAGCCCGGCGATGATGGTCTCGATCACCTCGGGGCTCCTGTTCTGGCTGAGCTTGCGCTTGGCCGTGACGCGGGTCGGCGTCAGCCGGAAGCCCATCGTTCCCCGCTCGAGGCGCTCGACGAACGCGGCGTCGTTCGGCAGCGCGTACAGGCCCCGGGCGTCCTCTCCCCGACCCTCGAAGCGGTCGACCAGTCGATCCAGGACACGCAGGTTCTCGTCGGCCGAGAGCAGTTCCGGGATGCCGGACAGGTGCGCCGACACGAAGTTCCACGTCGGCACCGCGGGCACGTCGCCGTACCACCGCGGGGTGATGTAGCCGTGCGGCCCTTGGACGACGACCATCAGCTCGCGCTCCCCCAGGCCGAGGATCGCGTCGTCGGGCTTGCCGACGTGACCCACGATCGTCAGGTCTTCGCGGGAGTCGTCGAGCATGACGGCGTAGTGCGACGCGACGAGGCCGTCGTCGGTGTGGCTGACGAGCGTCACCCACGGGTTCAGGTCGATGAGCCGGCGGATCTCGCCGACGTCGGTCATGGCGAAGCTGGGGTTCTGGCGCACCGGATCAGCCTAGAACGCCCCTCGCGTTCGCTTCGACCGGTCCGGCGCCCCGATGTACGCGACGGGGTCGGCGCCTCCGCGGGGCCAGCCCGTCACGCTTGGCAGTTCGGGCACCAGTAGAGCTTGCGTCCCGCGGCCTCTTCCATCACGATCGCCGTCCCGCATACGCGGCACGGCAGCCCCTCGCGGTGGTAGACCCAGTGCCGGTCGGCGCGACGCGCCATCGCTCGGCGGTAGGCGGCCGGGTCGAGGTCGTCCATCGTCATCATCTGGCCGGTCTCGACCCCGATGGGCAGTAGCCTCGCCCAGTCGCGCCACATCTCGCGCACGACCTCTTCGGGCACGTCGCGCCCGGGGGTGTGCGGGTTCTGCCGCGCGCGGAAGAGGATCTCGGCGCGGTAGACGTTGCCGATCCCGCTGACGACCGCCTGGTCCATGAGCAGCAGGCCGATCGGGGTGGGCTTCTTCTTCACCGTCGCGGTGAAGCGCTCCTCGCCCTCGTCGAGGTCGTCCACCAGCGGGTCGGGTCCGAGCTTGTCGATCGTGGCCTGCACCTCGTCGGGCGTCTGCAGCACGCACGCGGTGGGCCCGCGCAGATCGGCGCACGTCGTCTCGGTCAGCAGGCGCAGGCGCACCGCACCCACGGGCTGCGGAGGCCACTCGGACTGCTCTTCGAGGCCGGTCGTCTGCTCCGACATGCGCACGCGGGAACGACGTGGGGCGCCGATCGAGCTGAGCGAGTTCTCGCCCGCGGCATCCATGATCGCCTCGTCGACGACCGTGCCGCGCTGGTTCGTCTGCCCCATCCGGCCGTTCGACGATGCGATGGTGGCGTCGACCGACACGTCGCCTGAGAAGTCCCATGCGCCGTACATGCCGAGATGCACGCGCAGCCACACGTCACCGTCGAAGCGCAGGAACATCTGCTTCGCGACGGCCCGCACCTCGATGGCCTCGCGACCGTCGATCACCTCGGCGCCCTCGACGAACCGCCCCTGGGGACTGGATGCCGCGACCGTGCGGCCCACGATGTTGCGCTCGAACTGGCGGGCGATGCGGTGGACGGAATGCCCTTCGGGCATCAGCCTGCCTCGGGGTCGAACGAGTCGCTGGCGTCGGTCATGGTGTTCTGCTGACGCCCCGCGCGCGGGTCGGGGAGCAGCAGGCCGTCCTGCTCGTACGCGGCCAGCTGGCCGATGCGGCGGGCGTGACGCTCTTCACCCGAGAAGGGCGTCGCGATGAAACGGTCGATGAAGGACGCGGCCTCGTCGAAGGTGTGCTGGCGCGCACCGATCGAGATGACGTTGGCGTCGTTGTGCTCGCGCGCCAGCTCGGCGGTCGAGATGTTCCACACCAGAGCGGCGCGGACGCCCAGCACCTTGTTGGCCGCGATCTGCTCGCCGTTGCCGGAGCCACCGAAAACGACGCCCAGCGCCTCGACGCCTGCCGCCTGGTCGCGCACGACGGCCTGCGCCGCGCGGATGCAGAACGAGGGGTAGTCGTCGAGCGGGTCGTACTCGATCGGACCGTGGTCGACGACCTCGTGCCCCTGCGAGGCGAGGTGGTGCTGGATCTGGGTCGAGAATTCGAGACCGGCGTGATCGGTGCCGAGGTGGATGCGCATGGGGCCAATCCTATTGAGGGCCGCCGACACGGCGGGCGCAGATGACGACGCCGCCTCGGACCCCTCTTGTCGCTAGGCTGCGGTCGTCAACACGGCGGGCACGGTCTCGCCCTTCGCGAGCGGCTGCGCAGAAAGGTCCCTCGATGATCGATACCGACCCCGAATCCTCGTCCCTCTCGACCGGACGGTGGGCGACGGTCGGCTCGCGCTTCGACGAGAGGGACGCCTTGCTTACCTTCATCGAACGGACCGTGTCCGTACCGCTTACGGCGATGGATGCCGCTGTGGTCCTCGTCTGCGCCGCGCTCGGCGTCACGGCGACAGTGGCGGCCGCTCCCCTCTTGCAGTGGTTCGCCCTCGCGGGGGTCGCGATCTATGCGGCCCTCCGGCTGGTGGCGGCACGACGAGAGGCGGACGCGTACGTCGGTCTGAGCACAGAACCGTCGCTGCCCGTCGCGGCCGCCGAGCGCGACATCCTGCCCGTGGAATTGACCGCCCCCTGCGACGCCCGCACCCTCGCCGAGCTCGATGCCGTCGTCCGGGGGCTGCACCCTGCGGTGCGCCTGCGCATCCGGCCCTGGCTCGGTTTCGGCTTCTGGGTGCTGGCCCTCGGGATGGTGATCGCCTCGGTGCTCGCCGCGTCGTCCGCCAGGACGACAGTCTTCGCCTCCGCGCTGCTCGCCACCGCAGCGGCATCCTTCGTTCCGGTCGCCGTCTGGGCCGTGTTCGGGTGGGCCAATCAGCGCCACATTGACGCGATGTTCCGCGAAGTGGACGAGGTGATCGAGAAGAGTGCGCTGCCGATCGGCGACCTTCCCGGCGATGCGGCCCTTCGAGTCGGTGACGACGGTCGCGCGGTCGTGCGACCCGAGCGCTTGACCAGGGGGCTCCGCCCCCGCCGGCGGACAGCGGTGCGCCCTTCGGTCGTCCCGATGATCGTGATCACCACTCTCGTGATGCTTGCCACCTGCTGGCAGGTCGTCGTCTCGGGACTCTGAGAGATGACGACGCCGCCCGCCCCACGACGGGACGGGCGGCGTCTCGGGTCGTCAGGGGCGCAGACCTGCGGCGACGGGCTTGAAGCCGGCGCGGATGTTCTCGCAGCACCCGGGACGGCAGACGTCGTACCAGGGACCCAGGTCGGTCAGGTGCGGGCGCTCGGCCTTCGGCGTGCCGTTCAGGCGCTCCTCGACCAGGTCGATCAGGCCGGACACGTAGGCGGGGTCGATCCCGGGGGTGGGGGTGCGCACGGCCTTGATGCCGGCCTCTTCGGCGGCCTCCATCGCCTCGGTGTCGAGATCCCAGAGCACCTCCATGTGATCGCTGACGAAGCCGAGCGGCACGATCACCACGGCCTCGGCTCCGCGGCCGGGCAGCTCGGCGATGACGTCGTTGACGTCGGGCTCGAGCCAGGGCTGGGTCGGCGGGCCGGAGCGCGACTGGTAGACGAGCTCCCACTCGACGTCGGCGACGGCCGCGGCCACCTCGGCCATCACGAACGCGGCGACGG
The DNA here is from genome assembly GCF_003061325.1 of Microbacterium sp. HMWF026. Classification (NCBI taxonomy): domain Bacteria; kingdom Bacillati; phylum Actinomycetota; class Actinomycetes; order Micrococcales; family Microbacteriaceae; genus Microbacterium; species Microbacterium sp. HMWF026. The sequence goes on along the minus strand of NZ_QAJB01000304.1, from coordinate 4,651 downwards.
CCTTGTGCTGGGCCTCGTACGCCCCGCCCTCGCCGAAGTCCACGTCACGGGGACCGGAGCGCTCGGCGTCGGCGGTGGGGATCGAGTGCGTCGAGAAGAGCACGCGGATCTTCTCGGGGGCGATCCCCTCGGCGACGTACGCCGACACGGCATCCGTCACCCCGCGGACGAACGTGGTGACGAAGCCGGGGTGGTCGAAGAACTGGCGGACCTTGTCGATCGTCACCGTCTCGCCCAGACCGGTCGCCTCGAGCACGCGGGCGTAGTCCTCGCGGTACTGCCGGCAGCTCGAGAAGGAGCTGTAGGCGCTCGTCGCGATAGCGATGAGGGTGGTGTCGCCGGCCTGCGCGGCCTCGGTGACGGCCTCTTCGAGGTAGGGCTCCCAGTTGCGGTTGCCCCAGTAGACGGGAAGGTTCAGTCCGCGCTTGGCGATCTCGGCCTCGAGGGCGGCCTTCAGCTCGCGGTTGTGCTGATTGATGGGGCTGACGCCGCCGAAGTGACGGTAGTGGTGAGCGACCTCTTCGAGGCGCTCATCGGGGATGCCGCGCCCGCGCGTCACATTGCGCAGGAACGGGATGACGTCGTCCTGGCCCTCGGGCCCGCCGAAACCGGCGAGGAGGATGCCGTCGTACGCGACGGGCGTCTCGACCCACTTGGGTCCGGATGCCGCCGCGGGCGAGGCGTAGAGGACGGTCTCAGGGCTGGTGTCCGTATCGGTCGTGCTCACGCAGACATCTTCGCACTTGCCCGCACAGCCTGGACGGGGGGTATCTCGACACTAGGCTTATGTGGTTGTCGTCGTCGCCGACGGCGTCCGTCGTCACCCACGCCGGCGCGTCATCCGCGACGATCCCACCCTCATCCCCGGGAGAACGCCAGTGCCAGGAGAGAACCTGACCCGCATCGAGGCGCAGGAGCGCCGCGCGATCGTCGACACGCACGAGTACCACGTGCAGCTCGACCTGACCCGCGGAGACGAGGTGTTCTCGTCGCGGACGGTCGTCACCTTCGCCGCCACCGAGGGAGCGTCCACCTTCATCGACCTCATCGCGCGCGACGTGCACAGCGTCACGCTGAACGGTCGTGAGCTCGACCCCTCGGTCGTCTTCGCCGACTCGCGCATCGCGCTCGACGGACTCGAGGCCTCGAACGAGCTCGTCGTCGAGGCCGACTGCGAGTACACGAACACGGGTGAGGGACTGCACCGCTTCGTCGACCCCGTCGACGGCGAGGTGTACCTCTACTCGCAGTTCGAGGTGCCCGACTCGCGTCGCGTCTTCACGGTCTTCGAGCAGCCCGACCTCAAGGCCGCCTTCACCTTCTCGGTCACGGCGCCCGCGCGGTGGAAGGTCGTCTCCAACTCCCCCACCCCCGAGCCCGTCGCGCTCGAGGGCGACGCCGCGCGCTGGGACTTCCCCGCGACGCCGCGCATCTCTTCGTACATCACCGCGCTGGTCGCCGGCCCCTACGAGGCCACCTACAGCGAGCTGACGAGCGCCGACGGCCGCGTGATCCCGCTCGGCGTCTTCGCCCGCAAGAGCCTGTGGCAGTACCTCGACGCCGACTACGTCTTCGAGAAGACCCGTCAGGGCTTCGCCTACTTCGAGCAGAAGTTCGGCTTCCCCTACCCCTTCGCCAAGTACGACCAGCTCTTCGTCCCCGAGTTCAACGCGGGCGCGATGGAGAACGCCGGTGCGGTGACCTTCACCGAGACGTACGTGTTCCGCTCCAAGGTGACGGATGCCGTCAAGGAGCGCCGCGTCGTGACGATCCTGCACGAGCTGGCGCACATGTGGTTCGGCGACCTGGTCACCATGAAGTGGTGGAACGACCTGTGGCTGAACGAGTCGTTCGCCGAGTGGGCGTCGACGATCGCCACCGCCGAGGCCACCGAGTGGGAGGCCGCCTGGACGACCTTCAACGCGATGGAGAAGACCTGGGCCTACCGTCAGGACCAGCTGCCCTCGACGCACCCCGTGGTCGCCGAGATCAACGATCTCGAGGACGTGCAGGTCAACTTCGACGGCATCACCTACGCCAAGGGCGGGTCGGTCCTCAAGCAGCTCGCCGCGTGGGTCGGCATCGAGCAGTTCTTCGCCGGGGTCGGCGCGTACTTCCAGAAGCACCAGTGGTCGAACACCGAGGTGGGCGACCTGCTCGCCGAGCTCGAGGCCACGAGCGGCCGAGACCTCGGCGACTGGGCGAAGAAGTGGCTCGAGACCGCGGGCGTCAACACCCTCACCCCGCTGATCGAAGAGGGGGCCGACGGCACCATCTCGCGCTTCGCGATCGTGCAGACCGCGCCCAGCGACTACCCCACGATCCGTCCCCACCGCCTCGGCATCGGCTTCTACTCGCTGAACGACGCCGGCGCGCTCGAGCGCGTCCACCACATCGAGCTCGACGTGGACGGCGACCGCACCGAGGTCGCCGAGCTGCGCGGCATCCGTCGCCCCGACCTCGTGCTGCTCAACGACGACGACCTCGCGTACGCCAAGATCCGCCTCGACGAGCGCTCGCTGGCCACCGCGATCGCTCACCTGAAGGACATCTCCGACCCGCTCGCGCGCTCGCTCGTGTGGGGCGCGGCCTGGGATCAGACGCGGGATGCCGAGGCCTCGGCGACCGATTACCTCGACCTCGTGCTGCGCAACATCGGTTCCGAGACCGAGTCGACGACCGTTCGCACGACGCTGGCGCAGCTGCAGCAGGCGGCGAACTCGTACGTCGCCCCGGCGACCCGCGACGCGGCGCGTGCACGGGTCGCCGACGGCCTGTGGGAGCTGGCTCAGGCGGCCGAGGCCGGCAGCGACAGCCAGCTGCAGTTCGTCACGGCGTTCGCCTCGGCGGCGTCCACGCCGGCGCACGCCGAGACCGTCAAGGCCCTGCGCGATGGCACGCTGTCGCTCGACGGTCTCGACATCGACACCGACCTCTCGTGGCAGCTGCTCGTCTCGCTCGCCGCGTCGGGCGTCGTCACCTCCGCCGACATCGACCAGGCACGCGCCGCCGACAACACGGCCAAGGGCGGCGAGTTCGCCGCGATGGCCCAGGCGTCGCTGCCGTCGCACGAAGGAAAGCAGCAGGCGTGGGACTCGCTCATCGCCCGCGCGGACGCACCCAACACGATCGTGCGCTCCACGGCCGCCGGGTTCACGAACCCGACCACGGTCGGCGTGCTGGCCGACTTCGTCGAGCCGTACTTCGACATGTTGCTGCCCATCTGGGAGTCGCGCAGCTACCAGATCGCGAACTACCTCATCGTGGGGCTGTACCCCGCGGCGCTCGCGAACACGGCGCTGCGCGACGCGACGCGTTCGTGGCTGTCGCAGCACAAGGACGCCGCGCCGGCGCTCCGTCGCCTGGTCGGCGAGAACCTCGCCGGTGTCGAGCGGGCGCTCGCCGTGCAGGAGCGCGACGCGCAGTAAGAACGACGGACGACGGATGCCCTCTCCCCACCGGGAGGGGGCATCCGTCGTCCGGGACAGGCGCCGGGGTGTTCAGCCGGCGCCGAGGGTTCGCTCGTTAGTCTGAAACGGATGTCTGTCCTCGCCGAAACCCCCGACCCGAGTCCGACGCCGACCATCACGTCTCCCGCCGACCTGACCAACCCCGACAATCTGAGTTGGTTGGGCGGTCAGCTGCTCGATTTCGGCGGCACCATGCTCAAGGTGCTCGGCGTGATCATCGGCGTCGCCGTCGCCGCGTGGATCCTGCGCGTGATCATCCGCCGCGTCGTCGACCGCATCGTCAACGGCGCCAAGAGCAAAGCGCGCGTCGACGACACGCAGGCCCTCGACCGCTCACCGCTGAGCGCGGTGCGTCTCGTGCAGCGCACGCGCACGCTCGGCACGATCCTGCAGAACATCGTCAACGTGGTGCTCGTCATCGTGGCCCTCGTGTGGGTGGCCTCGATCGTCGCCCCCGACGCCCTGGCATCCCTCACCCTGCTCACCGCGGCTGTCGGTGCCGGTCTGGGCTTCGGCGCGCAGAACATCGTCAAGGACGTGCTGAACGGGATCTTCATCGTCGCCGAGGACCAGATCGGTATCGGCGACGTCGTCGACCTGGGCCTGGCGACGGGCATCGTCGAGTTCGTCAGCGTTCGCATCACGCACGTGCGAGACGTGAACGGGACGCTCTGGTACGTCCGCAACGGAGAGATCACCCGCATCGGCAACATGTCGCAGGGGTGGTCGCGCGTCATCATCGACCTCGCCGTCCCGACCGACGCCGACATCGACGACGTCGAGAAGGCCATGCTGTCGGCCGCGAAGACCATGGCCAAAGAGAACAAGTGGCGCTCGCGCATCATCGAGCAGCCCGAGATCTGGGGGCTGGAGTCGATCAGCGGCGACGCCCTGGTCATCCGGCTCGTCATGAAGACCCGGTCCAGCGCCAAGGATGACGTCGCCCGCGAACTGCGCGCCCGCCTCAAGCGCGCGATCGACGAGCTCGGCATCGCCCTGCCGCACCTCAACTCGATCGTCCTGACCGGCGCCGAGGGGGCGCAGAGCATCCGCGGTGCCCACCCGCCGCAGACGAAGGAGACCGCGCTGCCCTCGGGTGCCGAGCGGCCCGTGTGGCGTCCGCGTCGCCGCCCGAAGGCATCCACCGCCGTGAGCGGTGACGAGACGCCCGAGGACGAGCC
>NZ_QAJB01000303.1:0-12440 GCF_003061325.1 Microbacterium sp. HMWF026 | reverse complement strand
GTCTGGGGACGGTCAAGAACGGCGGAGAGCGACATGAGGAGAAGTCCTTCAGTGGTGAACCCTGGCGTCATCCGAGAGCGGGTTCGACGGGAGGTGAGGGCCGAAAGGCCGGTGAGCGGCGCCGGAGTACGCGTGATCGACGCGGACCGCTGGCGACCGGGGGACGGCGTCGGCGTTCAGAAGCACGAGGTCGTCCGGCGAGGAGTCGCGGTTAGCGGCACATTCGACAACACATCACCGCGCGGCCGGGCATCATCATGCCGGCAGTCCCGTTCGCCTCCCGGGCGGACAGAGAACGCGCAGTGACAGTCATGGGGGTGATTATTACCGAGACCTGCGCCATCCGTCAAATCCGCGACGTCGCCGTTCGGACCGCGCATTCTGCGGAGCGGCGGACCTCGTTTCCGGGGACGAACCGTGCACCCTGCGCGATCGGCCCGGGGCGCGCGCGAGCGGCGTACGCTCTCGGCATGTCCGATCTGCTGTTCGCCGACGACAAGGCGGCATCCCGTTTCACCCTCCATCGAGGGGACGACCTGGTCTCGGTCCTCGACTACCGCGACGACGGGCGCACCATCGCCCTCACCAGGGCGTTCACGATCCCGACCTTCCGCGGTCACGGCTACGCCGCGGTCATCACGGAACGAGCCGTGGATGCCATCGAGGCCGACGGGCAGCGCGAGATCCTCCCGGTCTGCTGGTACGTGGGCGAGTGGTTCGAGTCGCACCCGGAGCGGGCCGGCCTGCTGCACCAGCGCCCCTCGTCCTGACCCGCGGGGGTCGCTCGCCTCGTCGTAGGCGTGCCGCGTGCGGGGCGTCAACCCCTGCTCCGCCCGGTAGACGTGCGACCAAGCTGGAGATCTCGAAAGGGGACTCATGAACGACGAACGCGATCTGCCCGAGGGCGTCATCGACGCCGACCCGCCTGGCGGGTGGGAAAGCGGTTCCGTCTCCGATGGTGAGACGGCCGAACGCAACGAGAGCGCGAAGGGGTCGTCCCGCTTGAACGACGCTTCGCCCTCGGACCCCATCGAAGGCGATGCCGCCAGCCAGGGCATCGACCCCGACCTGAGTACGGAGGACTGACATGGCGCACGACACCCGCGCACCCGAACCCGGCACCGGACCCGACGGCGGCGCCGGCGCCGCTGACTCCGTCGGCGGCGCCGTGCACCACGACCGCAAGGCCGGGGGCCCCGGCGAGCAGTCGGAGCCGCGCATGGACACCCACCCGACCGACGACGAGGCGCGCATCCAGGGCGTCGTCGTCCAGACCCGTGCCGATGTCGGCGACAAGAGCCCGGAGCGCATCGCCGACGTCCTGCGCCAGCGGTTCGACGAGATCGGTCTCGAACTCGGCGACGACCGCATCCGCGCGCTCGCGGCCGAAGTCGCCGGCGCCTGATCCCACCCTCGAACGCCCCGCTCCGGCTATCCGGGCGGGGCGTTCGGGTGCGCGGCGAGCCAGCCCGGGCGTTTGCTGCGAGCCGATGTCGGAGGCTCGACGTACCGTGTCTGCATGCGCATCCTGCACACCTCCGACTGGCACATCGGGCGCACCTTCCACGGGCATCCGACGCTCGACGCCCTGACCTCGGTCCTCGACGCGCTCGTCGAGCAGGTGCGCACGGCCCGTGTCGACCTCGTGATCGTCGCGGGTGACGTCTTCGACTCCGCGGCGCCGTCGGCCGCGTGCTACCCCGTGCTGTCGCGCACTCTGGGCGCTCTGGTCGACGCGGGCGCGCGCGTCGTCGTCACGAGCGGCAATCACGACTCCACCGCGCGACTCGGCTTCCAATCCGGACTGCTGCGGCCCGAGATCACCGTGCTCACCGACCCGGCCGCTGTCGGTACCCCCATCACGGTGTCCGACGAGCACGGACCCGTCCACGTCTACGGCATCCCGTATCTCGAGCCGGCGATCGTCCGTCACCTCTGGCAGGGCGTCGAGCTGCGCTCGCAGGCGCAGACCATGACGCACGCCCTCGACCTGGTGCGGGCCGACCTCGCCGCCCGCGGCGGACGTTCCGTCGTCGCCGCCCACTGCTTCGCCGCGGGGGTCGAGGCGACGCCCGGCGTCGAGCGCGAGATCCGCCAGGGCGGGCTCGACGTCGTCCCGCTATCGGCCTTCGACGGTCCCGATTACGTCGCCCTCGGCCACATCCACGGGCGGCAGCAGCTGTCCGAGCGGGTCCGCTACGCCGGTGCGCCGTTGCACTACAGCTTCGGCGAGGGCGACAAGCCCCGCGGCTCGTGGCTGATCGATCTCCACGCCTCGGGTCTGCGATCGGTGGAGTGGATGCCGTTGCCCGTCCCGCGACCCCTCGTCACCCTGCGCGGTCCGCTCGACGATCTGCTCTCGGACGAACGGTTCGACGGCCACGGCGAGCACTGGGTGCGCGCGGAGTACACCGACCCCACGCCTCAGCCCGACCCGATGCGGCGGCTGCAGGGACGCTTCCCGTGGTGCGCGACGGTGGTCCACCTGCCCGCCGGCACCCGTGCGGACGACGCAGAGGGGTACGCGCGGCGCGTGCGCGCGGCCCGCGATGACGCCGAGGTGATCGACGCCTTCCTCTCCCACGTGCGCGAGGGTGAGGGCGCGTCGGACGCGGAACGGTCCCTCATCCGCGAGGTGCTCGACGCGCACCGGGTCAGCGAGGCGCGCGCATGAAGCTCCACCGTCTCGAACTCGAGGGGTTCGGGCCCTTCCTCGACCCGCAGACCGTCGACTTCGACGCGTTCGCCGACGACGGCATCTTCCTGATCACCGGCCGCACCGGTGCGGGCAAATCGAGTGTCCTCGACGGAGTCTGTTACGCGTTGTTCGGGGGTGTGCCGCGGTACGACGGAGCGGAGCGGCGGCTGCGCAGCGACCACTGCGGCCCCGACGACCCCACCCGGGTGACGCTCGAGTTCAGTGCCGAAGGAGAGCGCTGGCGCGTCACGCGCTCGCCGGAGTTCGAGCGTCCCAAGCGTCGTGGCGGCGGCACGACCAAAGAGCCCCACCGCGCCCTGCTCGAGGTGCGCGCCCCCGAGGGCTGGACGGGAGTGGCGGCGCGACCCGTCGACGTCGCCGCTCGTCTCGACGAGGTGCTGGGTCTGACGCAGCAGCAATTCCTCCAGGTCATCCTCCTCGCGCAGAACCGCTTCGCGCGATTCCTGCTCGCCAAGAACGACGAGCGGTTGGCGCTGCTGCGCACGCTCTTCGGCACGAAGTCGTTCGAGCAGTACGCGAGCGAGCTCGACGATCGACGTAAACGCGCGCAGGAGCGCCTGGCCGCCGAGGGAGTGGAGGTGGCCACCCTGCTCGACGAGGCCGAACGCCTGGCGGTCGAGATCGAGGCGGCGCCGTCGGCGACCCCGGACGAGGACGACCGCGGTGCGGGTGCCGGTGCGGGTGCCGGTGCGGGTGCTGGTGCCGGTGCCGGTGCGGGCGAGCCGGCGCGTCAGACCGGCGTCCGAGAGAGGCTTTCGCGCATCGTGCGCGTGGTGGAGCGCGCGGACTACCGCGTCGACACCCTGTCCCGCGAACGGATCGCGAGCGACGGCCGGCTCGACGACGCGCTCGCGGCCGAGCGCGAGGCTGCCGCCCTGCGCGACCGGCAGATCGAGCGCCTTCGGGTGCGCGACGCCCTCGGCGTCCTCGACGCCGACGCCCCGCGCATCGACGGACTCCGCTCCGAGGCGGAACGGGCCGGACGCGCCGAGGCCCTCCGCGCCGAGATCGACGCCGTCGAGGCGGCGCGCCGGGCCCGCGAGGGGGCCGAAGACCGCCGAGCGACGGCGCGGGAGCGCTGGCTGCGCGTCGACGGCGTCGATGCCCATGTCTCGGAACAGGCGCCCTTCACCGATGATCCCGCCGACGTCGCGCGAACCGCCGACATTCCCGCCGACGTCGCGCGAACCGCCGATGAATCCGCGCGCGATCGCCGCATCGACGAGCCGGCGCTGGCTCGCCTCGACGACGATCCGGCGCTGGCTCGCCGCGACGACGAACTGACCGCTCGCCTCGACCGCGGCGAGGCGGCGCTCGCCGCCGAGGCCGAAGCCGCGACCCTTCGCGAAGAGGTCCGCCGCCTGTCCGCGCGCGACGACGAGCTCGATCGAGAACACCTCTCGCTGACGTCCGGACGCGACGACCTCCCCGCATTGCTGGCCGAGCTGGACGAACGTCTCGAGCAGCTCGCGGGCGCGGCGAGTCGGCACGAGGCGGCGGTGGCCACCCGAGACGACGTCCGCCATCGGCTCGAGGCGGCGACAGAGGCCGCGCGGCTCCTCGAACGGCGAGAACAAGCCGATCTGGCCGCGCTCGTCCGCTCCGACGACCTGCAGCGTTCGGTCGAGGCGTGGACGACGCTGTTGCGCCGGCGGCTGGCCGGTGCGGCCGTCGAACTGGCCCATGGGCTCGTCGACGGACAGCCCTGCGCGGTCTGCGGAGCCCGATCGCATCCGCATCCCGCATCGGGCGACGACGAGCCGGTGTCCGACGACGAGATCTCCGCCGCCGAAGACCGCAAGAACGCCGCGGCCGAAGCGGACCGCCTCGCGTCCGACGCGGCGCGCGTCGCGCGCGACGCCCATGCCCTCGCGGCCGCCCGTGCCGGCGGCGAGGGTGTCGAGACGCTGGCAGCGCGGCTCCGCGTCGCCGAAGACGGGGTCGCCGACGCCCTGGCGCAGATCGACGAGCACGAACGGCTGCGCGGCGAACGCGCGGCCGCCGCCGAACTCGGCGACCGGATCGCTCGACGACTCGCGGCCGTCGCCGACGAACGGGCGTCCGTGCGCCAGGAGCTCGCCCTCGAGCGCCAACGCCTGCAGGGTCTGGATGCCACGCTCGACGCCGCTCGCGGGGCCTTCGCCACGGTGGGCGAGAGCCAGCGCGACCTGCGCGACCGGCGCGACGCCGTGCGTGAGCTCCGGGTCGCCCTCGCCGCAGTCGAGGCCGCCGACGGTGCGCTCTCGACCGCGGTCGATGCATTGACCGACGCGGTCGAGGCCAGTGCCTTCGCCGACGTCGCGGCCGTCGCCGCGGCGCTGCGTCCCGCGGGCCGCCGTCGCGAGCTCGACACGACCATCGCCGAGTACGACGCACGGGTGACCGCGACCCGACAGCAGCTGCTCGAGCTCGAGCTGCAGCTCGTCGAGGCCGCCGACGAACCCGTCGACCTCGCGCCCTTCGTCGCGGCGGTGGCGGCCGCCCGCGACGACGTCCGCGACGCCGCGGCGCAGCACGCCGACGCGCTCGGGGCGGCGCGTCGACTGCGGCAGCTGGCCGAGCGCGCCGACGCCGCGCACGCGGCTACGGCCGCCCTCGCCGACGCGCACGCGGTGGTCGCACGGCTGGCCGACACCGTGTCGGGAAGAGCCCCGAACACCCGTCGCATGACGCTCGAGACGTTCGTCCTGGCCGCCGAGCTCGAAGAGATCGTCGCCGCGGCGAACCTCCGCCTCGAGCAGATGTCGTCCGGGCGCTACCGCCTGCAGCACACCGACGCGCTCGCGGCGCGCGGCGCATCCAGCGGACTGGGTCTCGAGATCATGGACGCCTACACGGGTCAGTGTCGACCGCCGCAATCGCTGTCCGGGGGCGAGACCTTCCTCACCTCGCTGGCGCTGGCTCTCGGTCTGGCCGAGGTCGTCACCGCGCGGGCGGGCGGCATCCGTCTCGACACCCTGTTCATCGACGAGGGCTTCGGCTCACTCGACGACGACACCCTCGACCTGGCCATGCGTACGCTCGACGAGCTGCGACAGGGCGGGCGGACCGTGGGCGTGATCAGCCACGTCGCCGCGATGAAGGATCAGCTTCCGGCGCAGTTGCACGTCGCCGCGACTCCGCGCGGTCCCAGCACCATCCGCCAGGGGGTCGTGTCGGTCGCCCGGTGAGCTCCGCGCCCGCGATCCGACGCGCGGGGCCGCCCGCCGGTACCACGTCGGTGCGCACCCCCCCACAGGCGCCCCTAGGCTGGACGCATGCGCAAGAGCACCCTCTGGACCATCCTCGGCGTCGTCGTCGCCGTGATCATCGCGTGGTTCCTGGTGAACATCCTGTTCTCGCTCATCGCGTTCGCGTTCCGGCTGCTCGCGGTCGCGGTCATCGCCGTCATCGTGTTCTTCGTGCTCCGCGCCGTCTTCGCCCGGCGCGACGTCGACTGACCGCACACGCACCCGCACCCGCACCCGCACCCGCACCCGCACACGCACACGCACCCGCACACGCACACGCACACGCACCCGCACCCGACACCGGCACCCCGCTGCTGCGGGTAGCATCCGCGCGCGGCGGCGCAAGCCCGCGTCCGGTGTCCGCGGGCCGGAGTAGCGTGCCACGCGATGCCTGATCAGTCTTCCGACGCCACCACGGAGTCCGCACACCCGGTCACACGCGACATCGACCTGTCGCCCCGGCACCGGTGGCGCGCCTACTGGGTGGCCGTCGCCGTCGCCGCTCTGACCATCCTTGACCTGACCAAGGTCAACGTCGCCCTGCCCTCGATCGAGGCGGCCCTGAACGCCGGCCCCACCGAACTGCAGCTCGTGGTCTCGGGGTACATCCTCACCTTCGGTCTGGTCCTCGTCCCGGCGGGACGCCTCGGCGACCTGCGCTCGCGCCGGGTGCTCTTCCTCGTGGGGCTGTCGCTCTTCCTCGTCACGAGCCTCGCCTGCGCGCTCGCCCCGAACACCACCGTGCTGCTGGTGGCCCGGTTGCTGCAGGGGGTGGCAGCCGGCATCCAGATGCCGCAGGTGCTCGGTCTCGTGCAGCAGCTCTTCCAGGGCAAGGAACGGGGGCGCGCTTTCGGGCTGTTCGGCGCGACGATCGGTATCGCCACCGCCTTCGGCCCCACTCTCGGCGGACTGCTCATCGCCCTGGGCGGTGACACCGACGGCTGGCGATTGATCTTCTGGATCAACATCCCGCTCGTCGCCGTCGTGATCGTCCTGGCGGCCTGGCTGCTGCCCGACACCCGCACGAAGTCCCATCGACGGCTCGACCTCGACCCGGTGGGGGTCATCCTTTTCGCCCTGACGATCCTGGCGCTGATGTGGCCGTTCCTGTTCACCACCGGCAGCCCGGACGACAACCCGAACCGATGGTGGTTGCTCGTCGCCAGCGTCGTCTTCGCGGCCGTGTTCGTGTTCTGGGAGCGTCGCTACGCCGAACGCGGTCGCATGCCGCTGATGCCGTTCTCGATCTTCTCGCTCTCGTCGTACCGCAACGGTGTGCTCATCTCGACCGCCTACTTCTCGGCGGTGCCCGCGATGTTCCTGCTCGGCACGCTGTACCTGCAGGGTGGACTCGGCCTCGAGCCGGTGTTCGCCGGGATGGTGACGATCGGTTTCGCGGTGGCATCGGCGTGGAGTTCGTGGATCGGCGGCAACCTGGTCACGCGGCTGGGACGGCCCCTGGTGGTGTGGGGCATCGTCGGCATGGTCTTCACCGCGGGCGGGCTCGTGCTCGTGGCCCTGTTCACCGCGCCCGAGTGGACGCCATGGGCCATGGCGGCGGTCATGGTCGTCGGCGGGTTCGCCGGCGGGCTCGTCATCTCGCCCAATCAGACGCTGACGCTCGCCGACATCCCCGTCCGCAGCGGTGGGGTCGCCGGCTCGGTCGGACAGCTCGGGCAGCGCATCGGCACGGCGGTGGGCACGGCGATCGCGCTCGCGCTGTTCTATGCGACCGTGTACCGCGAGCAGGGGGCGGTCGACGACCAGGTCGTCCTGTTCCACGACGCGTACGCCTCGGGCATGATCACGGTGGGCGTCTTCCTCGGGTTGGCCCTCATCGTGGGGGTTGCCGACCTCGCCGGTCGTGCGCGCTCCGGATCGCAGACCCCCTGAGCGGAGAGCCCGAAATCGACCGGATGCCGTGCCTCAGACGCCGTAGCGCGTCCGGAACTCCGCCCGCAGCTCATGGCTGCACCGCTCGACGACGTCGTCCCACAGCTCGGTCGCGCCGTCCTGGGCGCGGTCGGACACGGCGCGCAGGATGCGGATCGGCACGTCGAATTGCTGCGCCACCCAGATGAGGGCGTAGGACTCCATGTCCACCAGGCGCGCCCCGAGACCACGGATGAGGCGGACCGTCTCGGCGTCATCGACGAAGTGGTCGCCGGTGGCGATGATCAGTCCGTCGTGCCCGGTCTCGACGCGCGTCGGGAGCGACACGTGCGCGCCGAAGGTGCCCTCGAGATCCTTCACGTCGTGCTGGATGGCGCCGGCGATGTCGTAAATACCGCCCTCGACCTCGTCGTCGATGGCTCCGGCCGTGCCCACGACGACGATCTCCTCGTAGTCGCCGGTCGCCAGCGCACGGGTGAGGGCCGAGGCGGCGGGGATCTTGCCGACGCCCGTCAACAGACGCTCGAAGCCGGGGATCTCGGCTTCGAAGGCGATGAGTTCGGACGCATGGGCGGCGACGAGGAGCTTCACTCCTCCATTGTCGCCGGTTCGGTCGGGCCCGCGTGCGCCGCGGGCCCGACCGACGTCACGCCTGCGCGGCTTCCGAGACGCGCGAGAGGTGGGCGATCTCGTCGGCGCTGAGTTCCAGACGCGCTCCGGCGAGCAGATCGCCGACCTGCTCCACCTTCGACGCGCTGGCGATCGGCGCCGCCACCGCTGGCTGCGCGCGCAGCCACGCGAGCGAGGTCGCGGCGATCGAGGCTCCGTGGGCATCGCCCACCTCTTCGAGGGCGTCGATGAGCGCGAGGCCGGCGGGGGTGGCCAGCTTCGCGGCCCCTTCGGCGCGGGGGGAGTCGCCGGTGGCATCCGCCGTCCGGTACTTGCCCGTGAGGAAGCCGGTGGCCAGCGCGTAGTACGGCACGAGCGACATGTCGTACTGCTCGGCGACGGGGACGATGTCGGCCTCGACCTCGGTGCGATGCACGAGGTTGTAGTGCGGCTGCACGGCGACGGGCAGGTCGGCCCCCGCGGCCTCGGCGAGCGAGATCCACTCGCGGATGCGCGCCGCGGTGTAGTTCGATACCGCGACATAGCGAACGAGGCCGTCGGTCACGAGGTCGGCGAAGGCCGCCACTGTTTCTTCGAGCGGCGTATCGGCGTCGTCGAAGTGCGCGTAGTACAGGTCGATGCTGTCGACGCCGAGGCGCTGCAACGAGGCCTCGGCCGCGGCCCGCACGTTCCGCCCCGACAGACCGCGGAAGTCGGGGTGCGTGCTCACCTTGGTGGCGACGACGACGTTCTCGGGTTTGCGCGACGCCAGCCACTCGCCGATGAGCGTCTCGCTCTCGCCGCCGGAGTTGCCCGGTGCCCAGGCGCTGTACCCGTCGGCCGTGTCGATGAAGTCGCCCCCACCGGCGTGGAAGGCGTCGAGGACCGCGAAGGAGGTGTCGCGGTCGGCCGTCCAGCCGAAGACGTTCCCGCCGAGCGAGAGGGGGAGGATGTCGAGGTCGCTGCGTCCGATGCGCGTCATGATGGCCTTCCTGAAGAGGTTCGGTGACCTTCAGGACAACGGGCCGCGCGCGAGCGCATTCCCGCGCCACGCCGCGGTGCACACGTCCGCGCCCGACCGGACGCCGACGGGTCCCCTCGTCGGGATGTCGCGGTGGCGGACTCAGCTGCCGCCGGACAGGATGCCGATCAGCCCGCTGATCAGCAGCCACAGACCGACGCCGGCTCCGGCGACCCAGATGGCGATCGTCCCGGGCGGGTACTTCTTCTTGCCGCCGTCCCCGGGCGCGCTCACGAGCGCACCATCATCACGATCGAGACGATGAGCACGGCGAGACCTCCGGTGATGGCGATGGCGGCGATGATGGGGCCTCCGCCGGCCGCGAAGGCCGTGACACCCAGGGCGAGGAACAGCGCGGCGAGCACGATGCCGCCGACCTGGTAGACGCGGTATCGCTGACTCGTGGTCGATGTCTTCTGCTCGTTCACACTGCCCCCTTCCGCACCAGGCTACCCAAAAGAGCGCGGCGCCCCGATCCGCTGTGGACGACGGCGACCCCCGACCCCTCCGAGCGGGCGTAGCGTATGCGCATGGCGCGCCCCGTTCCCGATCCCGTCCGCCCCGGCCAGGAGTCCGTCTGGGACTACCCGCGCCCTCCGCGCGTGGAGCGCGTCGACAAGAGGGTGCAGATCGACTTCGGCGGGCGACGCATCGTCGACACCGACGACGTCGTCCGGGTGCTCGAGACGAGCCACCCGCCCGTCTACTACCTGCCGATCGCCGCATTCGGTGAGGCGCTGACGCGGGGGGAGGGAGCGTCGTTCTGCGAGTTCAAGGGCGGCGCGCGCTACTTCGACGTGCACGGGGGCGGGGGAGCAGTAGCCCCTCGCGCGGCGTGGAACTACCCGCACCCGATGCCCGGCTACGAGACGTTGTTCGACCGGGTCGCCGTGTACGCGGGCCCGATGGACAGGGTGGTCTTGGCGGGAGAGACCGTCGAACCACAGCCGGGTGGCTTCTACGGCGGATGGGTCACGGCCGATCTCGCCGGCCCCTTCAAGGGCGTCCCGGGCTCGATGGGCTGGTGACCGCCGCCCGGCCGCGGCGGGTCAGTCGCGGTCGAAAGCGTGCGGAACCGCCGCGTGCAGCTCGTGGAGCCATGCGCGCGCGTTCCCGTCCGACGGTGCGCGCCAGTCGCCACGCGGTGAGAGCGAGCCCGCGGGCGAGACCTTGGGCCCGTTCGGGATCGCCGTGCGCTTGAACTGCGCGAACCCGAAGAACCGCTGCAGGAACACCTCGAGCCATCGGGCGACCGTGACGAGGTCGTAGGAGGGCCGTTCGCCCTCGGGGTAACCTGGGGGCCAGGTTCCGGCATCCGGATCAGTCCAGGCGTGCGCCGCGAGGAAGGCGATCTTGGACGGCCGGAAGCCGAAGCGCATCACGTGGTGCAGCGTGAAATCGTGCAGGTTGTAGGGGCCGATGCGGTCTTCGGTGGACTGCATGCGGCCGTCCTGGCCCGCCGGCACCAGTTCGGGGCTGATCTCGGTGTCGAGCACGTCGCGCAGGACGGCGATGGTGTCCGCGCTCAGTTCTCCGGCGGAGATGACCCACCGGATCACGTGCTGGATGAGGGTCTTGGGGATGCCGGGATTCACGGAGTAGTGGCTCATCTGGTCGCCGACGCCGTACGTCGACCACCCGAGGGCGATCTCGGACAGGTCTCCCGTGCCGATGACGATGCCGCCGTGCATGTTGGCCAGGCGGAACAGGTAGTCCGTCCGCAGGCCCGCCTGCACGTTCTCGAAGGTCACGTCGTGCACGGGCTCGCCGGCGGCGAACGGGTGCCCCATGCGCGAGAGCATCTCGGTCGCCGCGGGCCGGATGTCGATCTCTTCGATCGTCGCGCCGACAGCCGTGGCCAGGGCGATGGCGTTGTTCTTGGTCTTCGCGCTCGTGGCGAAGCCGGGCAGGGTGTAGGCCAGGATGTCGCTGCGCGGACGCCCCATGCGATCCATGGCGCGGGCGATGACGAGCAGCGCGTGGGTGGAATCCAGTCCGCCGCTGACCCCGAGCACGGGTCGCGGTCCACCGATCGCGCGCAGGCGCTGCACCAGACCCGACACCTGGATGTTGAACGCCTCGTAGCAGTCCTGCGCGAGACGGGCGGGATCGTCGGGGACGAACGGGAAGCGGTCGAGGGCGCGACGCAGGCCGATGTCGCCCGCGGGGGGTGCGAGCTCGAACGAGATCGTGCGGAAGGCCGGGTCGATCGTCCGACGGTTGTCGTCGAAGGTCCCCTGGCGCAGGCGATCTTGGCGCAGGCGGTCGAGATCGACGTCGGCGACGCTGCGGCGCGGACCGTCCGGGAACCGCTCGGTCGTGGCGAGAAGCTGTCCGCCCTCGTGGATCATGGTCTGGCCGTCCCACGACACGTCGTTGGTCGACTCGCCCTGACCGGCGGCGGCGTAGACGTAGGCGGCGAGGCACCGCAGCGACTGCGACTGCGACAGCAGGGCGCGGTCGTCGGCGCGACCGATGGTGATGGGGCTTCCCGACAGGTTGGCCAGCACCGTCGCGCCCGCCAGCGCGGCGCTCGACGACGGCGGGATCGGCACCCACACGTCTTCGCACACCTCGGCGTGCAGGGTGAGACCGGGGACGTCGACCGCGTCGAACAGCAGGTCCGGCCCGAAGGGCACCGTCTCGCCCGCGACGGTGATGTGCCGACCGACCTGGTCGTCACCGCGCGCGTACCACCGGCTCTCGTAGAACTCGCGGTAGGTGGGCAGGTAGGACTTGGGGGCGACGCCCAGCACGCGCCCGCGGTGGATCACCACGGCGCAGTTGAACAGGCGGTTGTCGTTGCGCAGCGGCGCACCGACGAGCAGGACCGGGAGCAGATCGACGGATGCCGCGATCAGACGTCGCAGGGCGCTCTCGACCGCGTCGAGCACGGGGTCCTGCATCACGAGGTCGTCGATGGCGTATCCGGTCAGGCAGAGCTCGGGGAAGACGGCGACGGCGACGC
>NZ_QAJB01000302.1:0-2830 GCF_003061325.1 Microbacterium sp. HMWF026 | reverse complement strand
GGTCCGCGGCAGCGTGAACCGTACGGCCGTGCGGGCCTCGTCGTGGTCCACGCCCACCGCCAGCAGCACGTGCGAGGCTTCGTCGCTGCCCGCCGCGCACGCCGAGCCGCTGGAGGACACGACGCCGCGACGCTCGAGTTCGAGCAGGACGGTCTCGCCGTTCGTGCCGGGGAAGACGAAGCTCGCCGTGCCGGGGAGCCGCCGCTCGGGGTGTCCGGTGAGGCGGGCTCCGGGCACGCGCGCGAGCACACGGGCGATGAAGGCCGCCGACAGGGCGCCGACGCGCGCGGCGGCCTCGGCGCGCTCGGCCTCGGCGAGGGTGAGGGCCGTGGCGATCGCGACCGCTCCGGCCACGTCCGGGGTACCCGATCGGCGCCCCCGCTCCTGGCCGCCGCCGTGCAGGAGCGGTTCGAAGGCGAGGCGTCCCCGCACGGCGAGGATGCCGGTGCCCTTGGGGGCGCCGACCTTGTGTCCGGCGACGGTGACGGCATCCGCTCCCGTCCTCGACAGGGGCAGCCACCCGGCGGCCTGCACCGCGTCGAGGTGCAGGGGCACGCCCCGGGCGTGAGCGACGGCGGCGAGGGCGGCGGCATCCTGGATCGTGCCGATCTCGTTGTTGGCATAGCCGATCGAGACGAGAGCGGTGTCGTCGCGCAGGCTGTCGGCGAGGGCGTCGGGGGTCAGCGTGCCGGTGGCGTCGACGGGGGCGTACGTCACGGTGGCGCCGTGCAGGCGTTCGAGGTAGTCGGCCGAGGCCAGGACGGACTCGTGCTCGATCGCGGTCGTGACGAGGTGGCGCCGGGGTCCGCCGAGCACGATCCCCTTGATGGCGGCGTTGTTGGACTCCGTGCCGCCCGAGGTGAACACGACGTCCCCGGCGCGCATGCCGAGGACGGCGGCGACGCGCGCGCGGGCGTCGTCGAGGGCGGATGCCGCGGCCTCGCCGACTTCGTGATGGCTCGACGGGTTCCCGTAGACGCGCGTGAGGTAGGGCGCCATCGCCTCGAGCACCTCGGGGCGCACGGGGGTGGTGGCGGCGTTGTCGAGGTACAGGCTCACGTCGTCTCGATGCGGATGTCGAGCCCGAGGTCCAGCGACGACACGGAGTGCGTCAGCGCGCCCACCGAGATGACGTCGACGCCGGTCTCGGCGATCTCCCGGACAGTCTCGAGCGTGACGCCGCCCGAGGCTTCGACCTGTGCGGCACCGGCGATGCGGGCGACGCCGGTGCGCAGGTCGTCGAGCGAGAAGTTGTCGAGCATGATCGTGCCCACCCCCGCCGCGAGCACGGCGTCGATCTGCTCGAGGCGGTCGACCTCGACCTCGACGTGCGTCGTGTGCGGCAGCCGCGCGATCGCGCTCTCGAGTGCCTGCGTGACCGACAGGCCGTTCTGGGTGAGGACGGCGAGGTGATTGTCCTTTGCCATCACGGCGTCCGACAGCGAGAACCGGTGGTTGTGGCCGCCGCCGTCGCGCACGGCCTGCCGTTCGATCGCGCGCAGGCCCGGGGTGGTCTTGCGGGTGTCGGCGATGCGCGCTCCGGTGTGGGCGACCTCGGCGACGTAGCGGCTGGTGAGGGTCGCGATGCCCGACATGCGCTGCACGAAGTTCAGGCCGATCCGCTCGGCGGTCAGCACCGCGCGGGCGGGGCCGGTCACGACGGCGAGGGTGTCGCCGGGCGCGAAGCGGTGGCCGTCGGCGACGCGCTGCTCGACCGCGATCGATGGGTCGGTGAGGGTGAAGGCGGCGGCGAAGACCGCGGCTCCGCTGAAGACGCCCTCGACGCGCGCGACGAGCTCGGCACGGGCGGTCGCGTTCTCGGGGATGAGCGTCTCGCTCGTCAGGTCGCCCCAGGGGGCGTCCTCGTCGAGGGCGGCGGTGACGACGCGGTCGATGGCGGCGCGGGTCAGCATGCGAGGGCCTCCGGAGATGAGGTGAGGGATGCCGCGTCCGCGGCCGGGACGAGGGCATCAGTGCGGAAGTGCGCGCCCACCGAGGTCGTGCGCATCCGCGCCGCATCGACGACATGGGTGGCGAGGAGCAGCAGATTCTCGTCCTCGATCGGGAGGGCGAGGTGCTGCGCGCGCCACGCGGCGAGGATCGAGGCCGCGCGGTCGAGTCCGGCGGCGTCGCGTTCCAGCCCCGCGTGGTTCCACAGCAGGCGCTGCAGAACGGCGCGCGAGAAGGCGGGCGCGTCGTCGGCGACCGCGATCGGTAGCGGTCGCGCGGGCGCGACGGCCGGCGCGTGCCACGGGCGGTCCGTCGCGACGGCGTCTCCGGCGCGAGCACCGAACACGGCTCCCTCGAGGAGGGAGTTGGATGCCAGGCGATTGGCGCCGTGCACCCCGGTGCGGGCCGTCTCGCCGACCGCGTACAGGCCGGGCACCGTCGTGCGTCCGTCGAGGTCGGTGACGACCCCGCCCATCAGGTAGTGGGCCGCGGGGGTCACCGGGATGGGCTCGCGCGCCCAGTCCAGCCCGCGCTCGCGCACGGCGGCGTCGATCGTGGGGAAGCGCCGGGCCAGGCGTGCGGCGCCGAGGGCGGTGGCATCCAGGCGGACGGGGTGACCGTGCTGCCGGGCCATGGCGCGCGCGTTGGCCCGGGCCACGACGTCGCGCGGGGCGAGTTCGCCGTCGGGGTGGGCGTCGAAGGCGAAGCGGCGCCCGGTGTCGTCGATGAGGATCGCCCCCTCGCCGCGGACGGCCTCGGACACGAGGAACGGCGCGCCGACCGCGAGGGCGGTCGGGTGGAACTGCACGAACTCGAGGTCGGCCACGGCCGCTCCCGCGCGGATCGCGGCGGCGATGCCGTCGCCGGTCGCCCCCGCGGG
>NZ_QAJB01000301.1:7978-14406 GCF_003061325.1 Microbacterium sp. HMWF026 | reverse complement strand
GCTCGGGTGCCCTGGGCGAGGACCAGGAGCTTCCGGTCCCCCTCGGTACGGTGGTGAAGGACCCCGACGGCAACGTCCTCGTCGACATGCTCACCCCCGGCATGCGGTTCGTCGCGGCCCCGGGCGGTCTGGGCGGGCTCGGCAACGCCGCGCTGGCGTCGCCCAAGCGCAAGGCCCCCGGCTTCGCGCTGCTGGGCACCCCGGGCTGGGAGGGCGACGTCGTCCTCGAGCTCAAGACCGTCGCGGACGTGGCGCTGGTCGGCTTCCCGTCGGCCGGCAAGTCCAGTCTCATCGCGGCCGTGTCGGCGGCACGCCCCAAGATCGCCGACTACCCCTTCACGACGCTGCACCCCAACCTCGGCGTCGTGCAGGCCGGAGACGCGCGGTACACGATCGCCGACGTCCCCGGGCTGATCGAGGGTGCCAGCGAGGGCAAGGGCCTCGGCCTGGAGTTCCTGCGCCACGTCGAGCGCTGCACGGCGCTGGTGCACGTGCTCGATTGCGCCACGCTCGACCCGGGCCGCGACCCCCTGAGCGACCTCGACGTCATCCTGGCCGAGCTGGCCGCCTACCCCGTCCCGGACGGACAGGTGCCGCTGCTGGAGCGTCCGCAGATCGTCGCCCTCAACAAGGTGGACGTCCCCGAGGCGCACGAGCTCGCCGACTTCGTGCGCCCCGACCTCGAGGCGCGCGGGTTCCGCGTGTTCGAGATCTCGACGGTCAGCCGCGCCGGCCTGCGCGAACTCACCTTCGCCCTGGGCGAGATCGTCGAGCAGCACCGCCTCGCCACGATCGACCAGGCTCCTGCCGAGCGCGTCGTCATCCGCCCCCGCGGCTCCGAGAAGGACTTCACCATCAAGGTCGAGGGCGGCACCTACGGTCCCGTCTACCGCATCCTGGGCGACAAGCCCGTCAAGTGGGTGCAGCAGACCGACTTCCAGAACGAAGAGGCCGTGGGCTACCTCGCCGACCGCCTCGCGCGCCTGGGCGTCGAAGACGGTCTGTTCGCCGCCGGCGCGGTCGCGGGTGCGACCGTCGTCATCGGACCCGGCGACGGCATCGTCTTCGACTGGGAGCCGACGCTCTCGTCCGCCGCGGAGCTCATGACCGCACCGCGCGGTACCGACCCGCGTCTGTTGCAGAGCACGCGCCGCACGACGAACGAGCGCCGCGAGCGTTATCACGAGCGCATGGATGCCAAGGCCGACGCCCGTGCCGAGCTTGAGGCCGAGCGCCTGTCGGCGCGTGCCGCGGGCATCGGCGCGGACGGCGACTCCTCGGCCGTGGGTGCCGCCGGATCCGACGTCGAGGACGAGGCCCGGTGACCGCGACGACGCGCGCCGACATCCCCGGCGCCGCCCGCGTCGTGGTCAAGGTCGGTTCGTCGTCGATCAGCGGCGACGCCGCGCACCGCATCGACACGATCGTCGAGGCGCTGTCGCGCGCGCGGGGGACCGGCACCGAGGTGGTCCTGGTGTCCTCGGGCGCGATCGCGACGGCCCTGCCGCTGCTCGACCTCGAGGGGCGTCCCCACGACCTCGCGACGCAGCAGGCCGCCGCCGCCGTGGGGCAGAACGTCCTCATGTGGCGCTACCAGACCTCGCTCGACCGCTTCGGTCTGCTCGCGGGGCAGGTGCTGCTCACCGCGGGCGACCTCGAGAACGCCACGCACCGCTCGAACGCGCGCCGTGCCATGGAGAGGCTGCTGGGTCTCGGCATCCTTCCGATCGTCAACGAGAACGACACCGTCGCGACCCATGAGATCCGCTTCGGCGACAACGACCGCCTGGCGGCGCTCGTCGCCCAGCTGATCGGCGCCGATGCCCTCGTGCTGCTGAGCGACATCGAGACGCTGTTCACCCGCCCGCCGAGCGAGCCGGGCGCCCGGCCGATCCACGACGTGGCCTGGGGCGACGACCTGGCCGACTTCGAGTTCGGTGCCGGTGTGGTCAACGGGGTGGGCACCGGGGGAGCGGCGACCAAGGCCTCGGCCGCCAAGCTCGCGTCGACCGCCGGAGTCGGCGTGCTCGTCACGAGCGCCGACCTCGTGGCATCCGCCCTCGAAGGCGCCGCGGTAGGCACGTGGTTTGCCCCCAATCCCGACCCCGTCACCCTGGCCACCGGCCCCGTGGGCGCTGTGGGCGCGCCGGTACACTGAGCGCATGACCGTGATCGCCGCCTCCGTCGACGAGCGCCTGCGTCTGGCCAAGGACGCGGCGCGCGAGATCGCCCTGCTCGACGCCGCGCGAAAGGCCGAGGTGCTCGATGCGATCGCCGACGCCCTCGTGGCCCGCACCGACGAGATCGTGGGCGCCAACGCCGACGACCTCGAGCGGGGGCGGACGGATGCCATCGGCGAGGCGCTGCTGGATCGCCTGCGTCTCGACGCACCCCGCGTGGCGTCGCTGGCCGCGGCCGTGCGCGACGTCGCCCGACTGCCCGACCCGGTCGGGCGCGTGCTCGACGAGCGCACGCTGCCCAACGGCCTGCGCCTGCAGAAGGTCGCGGTGCCGTTCGGCGTCGTTGGCTCGATCTACGAGGCGCGACCCAACGTCACGGTCGACATCGCCTCGCTCGCCCTGCGCTCGGGCAACGCGGTCGTCCTGCGCGGAGGTTCGGCGGCTCAGAACACCAACGCCGTGCTCGTCGCGGTCATGCGCGACGCCCTGCAGGCCCGGGGCCTCAGCCCCGAGGCGATCCAGACCGTCGACGACTTCGGTCGCGACGGCGCCCGCGCGCTGATGAACGCGCGGGGCCTGGTCGACGTCCTCGTCCCGCGCGGCAGCGCCGGGCTGATCGAGACCGTCGTCACCGAGTCCACGGTCCCCGTGATCGAGACGGGGGCGGGCGTCGTGCACGTCTACCTCGACGCCTCGGCGCGCGACGACTGGGCACGCGACATCGTCCTGAACGCCAAGGTGCAGCGCCCGAGCGTGTGCAACGCCGTCGAGACCGTGCTGGTGCACCGCGCGGCCGCCGATCGCTTGCTGCCCGAGCTGCTGGCATCCCTCACCGACGCCGGTGTAACGGTCCACGGCGACGAGGACACGCGCGCCCACGATGAGCGCGTGGTCGCCGCCACCGACGAGGACTGGGCACGCGAGTACGGAACGCTCGACCTCGCGGTCAAGGTGGTCGACGACCTGGACGAGGCACTCGCGCACATCCGCCGCTTCTCGACGCACCACACCGAATCGATCGTCACCTCGGATCAGGCGGCCGCCGACCGCTTCCTCGCCGAGGTCGACTCGGCCGTCGTGCTGGTCAACGCCTCGACGCGCTTCACCGACGGGGGCGAGTTCGGCTTCGGCGCCGAGGTCGGCATCTCGACCCAGAAACTGCACGCCCGCGGACCCATGGGTCTCGCTGAGCTCACGAGCACCAAGTGGCTCGGGCGCGGCGACGGCCAGGTACGCGCCTGACCGCCTAAAATGGCAACGCGCTTTGCGCACCCCACTCGAACGGAGCACTGATGACTTTCGCCTCACTTCTCGCCCACGCCGCCGAAGAAGGCGGACACCACGGCGGCAACGTGCAGGCCGAGACGTTCGTCTTCGGCGTCATCGCCTTCGTGGTCTTCGTCGTCCTGAGCCTGGTGACCCTGTCGTACCGCAACGTGGCCAACCGTCACGCGCACAAGGCCGAGGCGTACACCCAGAAGCACGGGACGCCCACCCCCGAGGCGCACGGCCACTGAGGCCCACCGTATGTCGGTGACGCGCACCCCTCGTATCGGGGTCATGGGTGGGACGTTCGATCCCATCCATCACGGTCACCTGGTCGCGGCGTCCGAGGTGGCGCAATCGTTCGACCTCGACGAGGTGGTGTTCGTTCCGACCGGGCGTCCGTGGCAAAAAGAGGGCGTCACCGAGAGCGAACACCGTTACCTCATGACGGTGATCGCCACGGCATCCAATCCGCAGTTCACCGTCAGCCGGGTCGACATCGATCGCGCCGGCCCGACCTACACGATCGACACCCTGCGGGACCTGCAGGAGCAGCGGCCGGGCGCCGAGCTGTTCTTCATCACCGGGGCCGACGCCGTCGCCCAGATCCTCGGGTGGCGTGACCACGACGAGCTCTGGGACCTCGCGCACTTCGTCGCCGTGTCCCGCCCCGGGCACGTGCTGACCACCGAGGGCCTGCCCTCGAAGAACGTGAGCCAGCTGGAGATCCCGGCCCTGTCGATCTCGTCCACAGACTGCCGCGCCCGTGTGCGCCGAGGACACCCCGTGTGGTACCTCGTGCCCGACGGCGTCGTGCAGTACATCGCGAAGCACCACCTCTACCGGAGTCAGGCATGAGCACTTCCGAGAACCCCGAGAACCCTCCGCTGACCCGGCGTCAGCTCCGCGAGCTGCGCCAAACCGGCGCGACGCCGATCATCACGCCGGAGCACGAGGCCGCCGCTCGGGATGCCGCGGCGCGCGCCGAGGCGGATGAGGCGTCCGCGCACGCTCCTGCCGGTCCCGAGGTGGGCGACGCGGAACCCGCGGTCGAGCACCCCGAGCCCGCCGTCGAGACCGTCGAGCCCGCCGTCCGCGACGAGCCCGTGGATGCCGTTGCGTCGACCGACGACGCGGCCGAAGGATCCGAGGCCGACTCCACGACCGCGAAGGCGGTCGCCGACGAGCAGCCGCTGCCGCAGAGCCCCGCCCCCGCTCTCGCCGAACCGGCCCTGCGCCCCTCGGTGTTCGACGACTACGACGCCAGCGCCGACTTCGGCGTGTCGGGTCTCACGCGACGCCAGGTGCGGGCGCAAGAGAAGATGCGCACCGCCGCCGTGCCGATCATCAGCCCCGACCTCGAGCCGTCCTCGGCGCGTTCCGCGGCCGCGACCGCCCGCGTCGACGACGACCAGGACGTCGCCGAGTCGCCCCTGCCCCCGATCTTCCGCCCCGCGGTGTCCGAGACGGCCGAGAACGCCGTGAGCGACCGCGCCGAGGCCCCCGCGCCGTCGGTGGTCAACCCGGCGCTCGGTTCCGAGCTGCTCGAGGGGGCCGCTCCCGAGGTCTCGCTGCCCGAGTCGTTCGACCAGCTGCTGGCACGTCAGACCGGTTCCACTGGCGCCGTGTCGACCCCCAACGCCCTCATCCTGTCGCAGACCCCCACCGGCGTCCCGCTGGTGGGCCCGGTCACCGCGACGGGAGAGATCATGATCACCGGTACGTTCGAGCTCCCCGAGGGTCTCGGATCGGTCGGTCACGCACCCGGCACCACCGACGGCCGCGATGCCGACGCGGTGCTCCTCGACGGCGAGCTCCCGCCCGCCTCGTCCCCCACGCCGATCGCCGCCAGCGCCGCGATCAGCACCGTCAAGCAACCGGGCGAGATCATCCGCCCGCCGGCGCCCGAGAAGGGGAGCAAGCTCCTCGTCGGCCTCATCATCACGACCGGCGCTCTCGCGCTGGCGGTGGCCGTCACTCTCGTGCTCGCCTTCACGACAGGAGTCTTCCGATGACAGCCACCGACAACGGCCGCGACATGGCGCAGATCGCCGCGATCGCCGCCGACGCGAAGGGCGGCGACGACATCGTCGCCCTCGACGTCTCCGAGCCCCTTCCGCTCGTCGACATCTTCCTGCTGGTGACGGGGCGCAACGAGCGCAACGTCGCGGCGATCGCCGACGAGATCGAAGAGAAGCTCCTCGAGGCGGGGCACAAGCGCCTGCGCCGCGAGGGACGCCAGGAATCGCGCTGGGTGCTCCTCGACTTCGGCGACCTCGTCGTCCACGTGTTCCACGAAGAGGAGCGCGTCTACTACGGCCTCGAGCGCCTGTGGAAGGACTGCCCGGTCGTTCCGATCGAGCTGCCGACCCCGGCCAACGCCGCGGAGTAAGGCGCACATCGCCGACGCCCTCTGCCGACCGGCAGGGGGCGTTCGTCGTTCGGCTCCCGGCGACCCCTCAGCCGTATCGCTCCCGATACCGCCGCTCGGCGGCGGGGTGCAGAGTGACGGGCGTCGTATCGATGAGGCTCGCGGGCGTCAGATATTGGATGCCGAGCGCATCGGGCGACACGAGCGCAGGCGCGTCGTCGATGAGTGCGTCGACGAGAGCGCGCGCCAGCTCGGCCGACAGGTCGGCCCGGGCGAGGAGCAGATTGGCGACGCCGACCGTCGGGACCGCGCGCTCCGCGCCGTAGACACCCGAGGGGATGGTCGTGGCGGCGTAGACATCGGGGTACCGCGCCACCAGGGCGTCGAGGGCGGTGGTCGTGTCGATGACCGAAACGGGGACGCGCGCGGCGAGAGACGCGATCTGCGGGGTCGGGACCCCGCCCGACCAGAAGAAGGCGTCGATCCGGCGCTCGGCGAGATCATCGACGGCTTCGCGGAACGAGCGTTCCACCGTCGCCGGTCCCGACGCCGTGGCCGGGTCGAGGTCGGCGGCGACGAGGACGCGTCGAGCGGTCGCGGCTGCACCCGAC
>NZ_QAJB01000301.1:0-7968 GCF_003061325.1 Microbacterium sp. HMWF026 | reverse complement strand
GAGATCGGACATCCGCGAGATGCCGCTGTCGGCGCGGACGATGCACTGCAGGTAGTTCTGATAGACGCGGCCGATGGCGACGACGTCGCCGCCCGCCTCGGCTGCCGCGTCCACGAGCGCGAGGGCGAGATCGACGCGGCCCTCGCTCAGCAGGCGGAGGTTGTCGATGCTGCCCTCGGTGGCCAGCGGACGGATGGCCACGGCTCTCGACGTCCGCGTCGCCGCCGCGAGCAGCTCGCCGAATTCCAGGTAGCTGCCGCCCGGCTCTCCGCACCCGAGAATCAGCGGGCTGGTCGTCGACGGGCTACAGGCGGCGAGAGAAGCGATGCTCGCAACGGCGACGGCCGAGAAGAAGGCGCGGCGGCTCAGGGCCGTCACGGTCGGCTCCACTCGAGGCGCGCGCCGAGGCCGCCGAGATCGGACCGTTCGAGGCGGAGGTGACCGCCGCCCGCGCGCATCAGCTCGGCCACGATCGCCAATCCCAGACCGGTGCCGGGCGTCGAGCGGTGCGTCCGGGCACGCCAGAACCGCGTGCCCATGTTCTCGAGGTCGCCGTCGCCCAGCCGCGTCCCCGAGTCGTCGACGCGCACCGCGACCGACCCTTCGTCCGCGCGCAGGGCGAGTCGGACGCGCGCCCCGCTCCCGGCGTAGTTCACGGCGTTGTCGAGCAGGACCTGCACCATCTCGTCGAGGTCTGCCCGCCCGCACGGGACGGTGCAGACGGGTTCGTCCGCCGCGTCGAGCTCGAGGCCCGCGGCATCCAATCGTGGACGGTGGGGGCGGCCCAGATCGGATGCCGACACCCGGCACTCGCGCTCGGCCCCCTCGTCGCGCGCGACGTCCACGCCGTGGCGAGAGGCCGAGGCGCGGTGCTCCGCGTTCGCGAGCGTCAGCATCCGCTCGACGGTGTGCTCGAGACGATCGAGGTCGTGGTCGACCGCGGCAAGGTCGTCCGCGGCATCCGGATCCCGGGGGAGCGAATCCACGCGGAGCCGGATGGCCGCCAGGGGTGTGCGCAGCTGGTGCGAGGCGTCGGCGACGAAGCCGCGCTGCTGCTCGAGCGTGTTCTCGACCTCGGCGGTCATCGTCGTGAAGGCGCGGCTCAGCCGACGCAGTTCGGGCGGTCCGGACGGCCGCAGCGGAACCGGTCCGCGATGCGCCCGGAGGGCGGCCACAGCAGAGTCCAGGGCACGGACGGGCCGCAGGATCCATCGCGTCCACCACAGCGACGCCGCCATGAGCGCGGCGAGCAGCAGCAGTCCCACGACGACCACGAGCGCCCACGCCGCACCCACCTCGGTCTTCGCCGGCACGAGATCGACCTCGAGCACGACGACCCCCGTCGACAGATCGCCGGCGGCGATCACGGGGACGGCGACCAGCGCGGAATCCGGCGCCCAGGGCGCGACCCGCGGCAGCGACACCTGCGGGATCGCCCGCGAGGCCGCGCCCGCGATCGCGCGCACGTCGAGATCGGGCGACAGGCCCCCCGCCGAGGCCACGGGATCGCCGCTCTCGTCGAGCACGAGCACGGCCTCGCCGTACACCGCGTAGAAGCGATCGAGGTAGGCCTGCAGCCCCGAGGTCCCGCCCTGGACGAGCGCCGTGCGGGCGCGTTGCACGACCTGGTCGAGCGAGGCCTGCCGCTGCAGCGCGACCTGCTGCGTCCGCGAGTCGGCGATCGACTGGGCCGAGGGGATCAGCACCGCGACGACGGCGATGAGGCCGAACACGAGCAGGGGGAGGAGCACGCGCAGCTTCACTCGGCATCCTCGAGTCGGTATCCGAAGCCGCGCACCGTCGTGATCGTCAGTTCGGGCAGCTTCTGACGGACCTGGCCCAGGTGAACGTCGAAGGAGCGCGACGAGGCGGCGTAGGCGTCGCCCCAGACCTCATCGAGGACCACGCGCCGGCTGACCACCGTCCCCGCCCGGCGGGTGAGCGAGAGCAGGATGCCGAACTCGTTCGGCGTGAGCGCGACCTCGCGTCCCGCCACGCTCACGCGGCGAGCGTCGACGTCGATCGACACGGCGGAGGTCTCGACGCGGGTCGGCTCCTCTGGCGGGGTGTACCGACGCGTAACGGCGATCAGGCGCGCGAGCAGCTCGTGCAGGCGGACGGGCTTGACGAGGTAGTCGTCGGCTCCGAGCGACAGGGCGCGGACCGTGGAGCGCTCGTCTCCGCGGGCGGTGACCACGAGGACCGGGATCGGGCTGAGCTCGCGCAGATCGCGCAGGACGTCGAGACCGTCGCGGTCCTCGAGGCCCAGATCGAGGAGCACCGCCTGAGCGTCGCGATGCCGCAAGAGCACGTCGCTGCCCCGCGACACCCGGGAGCACGTGTGGCCCGCTCGGCCGAGGGCCGAGACGAGGGCTGCGGCGACGGAGTCGTCGTCCTCGGCGACGAGTACGTGCATGCTCCATGGTAGGCACAGGCCCCCGGCACACGAGGTCGACGAATGTAAGGCGACTGTAAGGATCCGGACGTGTCGCGTCGACGGCGGGCACCATGGCCCATACGTCTCGTCGCCGCTGCCGGGAGCTCTTCTCGACGGCGGGGACGAGACGACCACCGACCCTCGACCGATCGGATTCACATGTCGACGACGACGACGATCCCCACGAGCCTGCGGCGCTCCATCTCGAACACGCTCAAAGGCTCGGCCGGCAACCTCGTGGAGTGGTACGACGTCTACGTCTACTCCGTGTTCGCGGTCTACTTCGAATCGCAGTTCTTCAGCTCCGACGACAAGAACTCCACCATCTACGTGTGGGCGATCTTTGCCGTCACCTTCCTCATGCGTCCCATCGGCTCATGGTTCTTCGGCCGGTTCGCCGACCGGTACGGCCGCCGCCTGTCGCTCACCGTCTCGGTGTCGCTCATGGCCTTCTGCTCCCTGGTCATCGCCTTCGCGCCGACCGCCGAGGCCATCGGCGCCGGTGCCGTCGTCATCCTGGTGTTCGCCCGTCTCGTCCAGGGCTTCGCCACCGGCGGCGAGTACGGAACGAGCGCGACGTACATGTCGGAGGCGGCCATGCCCGGGCGCCGCGGTTTCCTCTCGTCGTTCCACTACGTCACCCTGGTCGGTGGCCACGTGCTCGCCCAGACCACCCTGCTCGTCATGGTGCTGACCCTCGACGAAGAGGCGATCACCGCGTGGGGCTGGCGCGTCGCCTTCGCCATCGGCGGTGTCGCCGCGGTCGCCGTGTTCTGGATGCGCCGCACGATGGACGAGTCGCTCGAGAAGCACGTGCTGGCCGACAACAAGGCGGGCCGCTCGAAGGATTCGGGCTCGATGCGCGACCTGCTGGTCAACAACTGGCGGCCGCTTCTGCTGTGCTTCGCGGTCACCGCGGGCGGCACCGTGGCGTTCTACACCTACTCGGTCACGGGCCCCAACATCGTCAAGACGGCATTCTCGGGCGGCGACGTCGTCACGGGCACCGTGATCAATCTCATCGCGCTGACCGCCCTGATGCTCATGCAGCCTCTCGGCGGGTGGCTGAGCGACAAGGTGGGACGCAAGACGCTGCTGGTGTTCTTCGGCGTCGGGGGAGTGCTGTACACCTGGTTCCTCATCACGATGCTTCCGCAGCAGACGAACGAGTTCGCCGCATTCGCGATCCTCCTCGGCGGCTTCGTCATCCTCACCGGATACACGTCGATCAACGCCCTCGTGAAGGCGCAGCTGTTCCCGACGCACGTGCGCGCTCTCGGCGTCGGTCTCGGGTACGCCCTCGCCAACTCGCTGTTCGGCGGGACCGCCCCGCTGCTGTACGCCGGCGCGCAGTCCACCGAACAGGTGCCGATGTTCATCGTCTACGTCACGCTCATCATCGCGGCCTCGCTGGCGGTCTACGTCTTCGCGCTGCGCAACAAGGCGCCCAACTGGCTCGACGACGAACTCGTCATGAAGGAGGCCGCTCACAAGAGGACCCGCGAGACGGTGGCGTCGCGCTGACGCACGCGAGGCGGATCCGGATGCCGAGACCCCGGCGTCCGGGTCCGCCTCTCACCACGCCCGCGAACGATGAAAGCCCCCGCCGAAGCGGGGGCTTTCTCTCTGGGTGGACCTGAGGGGACTCGAACCCCTGACCCCCTGCATGCCATGCAGGTGCGCTACCAGCTGCGCCACAGGCCCGTTCTTTTGTTTTCCGCCCCGTTCGAGGCAACTCCATGAGCTTACAACAGAGTTCGCGGGGGAGAAAAATCGACGCCGCCGGGCGTGTCGTCGGTCGCCGCGACGGCGTCGATCAGGCGCTGCCGCAGCGCTTGACCGCGAGCGCTGAGGGCACGCTGACGCGCCACGTAGACGGCCTTGCCCTCGGGGGTCTCGATGGCGACCGAACCGTAACCCCAGGCCGTCAGATCGTAGGGCGAGGCCTCCATGTCGAGGGTGCGGATGTCGCGCGCGAGTTCGAACGCGTCGAGCAGCACCGTCCCCGGCACGAGGGGGCCGAGCTTGACGGCCCACTTGTAGACGTCCATGCCCGCGTGCAGGCACCCCGGCTGCTCGCGGCGCACCTGATCGTCACGGCTGAGCGGCGTGCGATTGAGCGGCACGGCCTCGGGCGTGAAGAAACGGAAGGCGTCGAAATGCGTGCACGTCAGCTGGTGCGCGTCGACGACCGCGTCGGTGCCCTCGCGTCCCAGGCGCAGCGGCACCGGGTGACGCACCTCGTCGGAGCGATACGCCATCGCCCACTCGTGCAGCCCGAAGCAGCCGAACGACGCGGGACGCGCGACCGTGGCCCGCAGCAGATTCAGGATGCCGCCGAACATCGAGCCCTTCTCGGAGCGGAAGGCCGTGGCATCCACCGTCACCCCATCGCCCGCGGCCCGGTACCAGCGCCAGGCGGCGCGCTCGGGGGCGTCGCGCAGGACGACGCCCACGCCCGGGTGCCACCGGCGCAGGATCGCCGGCTTGTACGAGTAGTACGTGAAGAGGAAGTCCTCGACCGGATGCTTCTCGCCGCGGCTCGCGCGGGCGCGGTGCGCGGCGGTCAGGGCGTCGGCGCGCTCCGCGTGGGCGGTGGCGAGCGGCATCCATTCCGTCCGCTGGAGGGCGACCGCGTCGAGAGTGAGGCTCACTCGACGGGCTCGATCAGTTCGGCGGAATCGTTGCGGACGTTGCCCACCGCCGCCGACACGACGTGATCGTCGAGGGTCTCGGCCACGTCGGGGGCGGCGTCGATCGCGGCGTCGAGCACGTCGCCCACGTTCTCGGTCGTGGGGTCGAGCCAGGCGTCGGCGAAGTCGGGGTCCATGAACAGCGGCATGCGGTCGTGGATCGACCCCAGGCGTCCGATCGCGTCGCGCGTGAGGATCGTGCAGCTGAGCACCCAGCGGGCGGGGTCGTCGTCGGCGCGAGCGGGGTCCTTCCACCACTCGTAGAGCCCCGCGAAGAACAACGGCGAGCCGTCGGCGGGGTGGATGTAGTGCGGGGTCTTACCCGCATCGGTGGTCTTCCACTCGTAGTAGCCGGATGCCGGAATGACCGCCCGCCGCTTGATGAGGGCGTTGCGGAACATCGGCTTGTCTTCGATCTCTTCGGAGCGGGCGTTGAACGCGCGCGCGCCGATCTTGACGTCTTTCGCCCATCCCGGCACGAGGCCCCAGCGGGCCACCTCGAGGCGGCGCACCGGCGGCTCGCTCTTGATCGAGTCGAGCACGATCGCCACCTGCGACGTGGGGGCGATGTTGTACGAGGGACGGGGCAGCTCGTCGGCTTCGACGTCGACGCGCAGCACCCCCACGAGCTCGCTGGCCACGTTGGCTACGACGAATCGACCGCACATAGCTCCACCGTACGCGTCACCTCCGACATCGGGGGAAGCGGCGGCATCCCGTCATCTCGTCGGTCGGGGACGCGTCAGTCGTCGCGCGAGATCACACCGACGCTCTGCAGGCGTTCGAGCAGCCCCGCGCCGTCCGACTCGGTCACCCAGGGCACCTCGGCGGCGGAGTGGTCGTCGACCACCGTGCGGCCACCGGCCAGCACCGCCTCGGCGGGCAGCAGCCGGCGGATCGCGACGGCCGCGACGCTTTCGGGGTGCTCGATGGCGAAGCCGGTGTAGATCGCGTCGTCGTGCTGACCGTCGTCGCCGACCAGCAACCACTTCACGTCGGGGAACTCCGCGGCGATGCGGCGCAGGTTCTGCTCCTTGTGGTCGCGACCGCTGCGGAACCACCGGTCGTGTGTGGGACCCCAGTCCGTGAGCAGGAACGACCCCGCCGGGAAGAGGTGGCGCCGCATGAAGCGCGTCAGGGTCGGAGCGACGTTCCACGCTCCCGTCGAGAGGTAGATGACCGGGGTGCCGGGGTGCTCGCGCGTCAGCCGCTCGAGCATGACGGCCATGCCGGGCACGGGCTGACGCGCGTGCTCGTCGACGACGAAGGAGTTCCACGCGGCCAGCAGGGGCCGGGGTAGGGCGGTGACCATGACGGTGTCGTCGATGTCGCTGACGACGCCGAAACGCACGTCGGCACCGACGATGAACACGCGCGTCTCGGTCGGGTCGCTGCCCTCGACCGACATCGTGATGGTCTGCCAGCCCGGAGCAAGGGATGCCGGCAGCTTCGCGTCGATCACGCCACCGCGGTCGGCGGCGACCCGGTGCGTCACCCCGTCGATGACGACGGTGACGTGCGCGAAGCCCACCGGCACGGCGGCGAAGCTGCGCCAGCCGCGAAGGCTCGCGAACTCGCCCGTCGAGGTGCGCTTGATCGGCGGGGCGATGAGGACGCGGCCGAGGACGCGAACCCATTCCTGGGTTCCGTACCCCGGAAAGCCGGTGACGACGGGGCGCAGTCCGCGGGCGCGGGCCCGCTTCTCACGCCACCGATGGAAGCGGCGCTCCAGTCGGGCGAACCAGAGCACTTTGGCGCGAGGAGAGCGAGGCATCCCGCTCAGTCTTTCACGTCGCCGTCCGCCGGTTCGAGGGGCTGGACCTCATCGGCCAGGTGACGGCGCTCCGCGCGCTCCAGCAGTTTCTTGCCCAGGTAGATCAGGACGAGGAAGACGACCAGGATCGCGACGAAGACGTACCCGGCGTAGTGGATCTGATCGGCCAGCTCGCGGTACGTGCCCGCGGCGGTCGCGGCGACCGTGATGTACAGCCCCGCCCACACCATGCAGGCGGGAGTGGTCCACGCGATGAAACGCCGGTAGCTGTAGCCGCTCATCCCGACGGTCAGGGGCACGAGGGAGTGCAGCACGGGCAGGAAGCGCGAGAGGAAGATCGCGGGCCCGCCGCGTCGGCGCAGGTAGCGATCGGCGCGTTCCCAATTGCGCTCGCCCAGTTTCTGCCCGAGCCGCGACGCGCGGATGCGCGGCCCGAAATACCGGCCGAGCCAGAATCCGAAGCTCTCGCCGATGAGCGCACCGACGACCACCGCCGCGCCGAGCACGACCCCCTCGAGGGGCGACGCGATCGCGGTGCCGGCGACGATCACCATGGTGTCGCCCGGCACGATCAGTCCCACGAGCACGCTGGTCTCGAGCATGACCGCGATCCCGGCGATGACGGTGCGCAGCACGGGGTCGACGTTCTGGACGACGTCGAGCAGCCACGTGAGGATCTCGTTCACCTCTGAAAGCCTAGGGGCGCGGGCCTCGGCCTAGCCTGGGAGCGTGCCGCACTCCACCTCCCCGTTCACCATGACCGGGTGGATCGATCCCGAGGCGGCGTTCGCGCACCTCTTCGCCGACGCCCCGCACGCCTTCTGGCTCGACGCCGGCGTCGACGCACGGAGCGGGTGGAGCTGGATCGGAGAGGGACGCCCCGACGCGTCGGCGCAGCCGATGCACCGGGATGCCACCACCCCGTCCGCCGCGGACGACGCCGGGCCGTTCCGCGGGGGATGGGTGGGCTGGCGGACCTACGAGGGCGAGGCGGCGTTCCTGCGGGTCGAGCGCTTCCTCGCGTTCGATCACGCGGCGCGGCGGGTGTTCGCGTTCGGCGACCC
>NZ_QAJB01000300.1:0-1841 GCF_003061325.1 Microbacterium sp. HMWF026 | reverse complement strand
GCTCAGCTCACGGGCGCAGCAGGACCTTTCCGACGCGGGGCGAGTCGCTCGCGCGGGCGGCCTCGCGGGCGTCCTCGAGGCCGAAGGTGGCCGCGACCGGAAGGGTCAGCGTGCCGTCGGCGAGGTAGCGCGACAGTTCGCCGAAGAGGGCGCCGCGGGTCTCGGCATCCATGGTCTTGCTGACGACGCTGCCCCAGAAGCCCTTGACCGTCGCCTGACGGAAGATGATGTCGCCCGCCGACAGCTCGAGCTTGCCCGCGCCCATCGAACCGAAGATGACGAGGGTGCCGTTCTCGCTCAGCAGCGACAGCACGTCGTTGCTGGCCGAACCGCCGACCGAGTCGACGCCGGCGACGATCCGCGCCCCGTCGGCGAGCGCCAGGGCGGCGTCGCGCCAGCCCTCGGCGTCCGTCGACACGACGTTGTCGATGCCCTGCTCGGCCAGTTCGGCGACCGCGCTCTGACGGCGGACGAGACCGATGACGTGGATGCCGCGGGCCTTCGCGATCTGCGCGACCATGCGTCCGACGGCTCCGTTGGCGGTGTTCTGCACGATCCAGTCGCCCGCCTTCAGGTCGAGCGAGTGCAGCAGGCTGATGGCGCTGAAGGGCATCGACACGAGCTGCGAGGCGACCTCGTCGGACAGTCCGTCGGCGACCGGGATGAGGCCGGCGGCCGCGGTGACGACCTGTTCGGCCCAGACGCCGAAGGTGCCGCCGGTGGCGACGCGCTGACCGATGGTCAGGCCCTCGACGCCCTCGCCGAGCTCTTCGATCACGCCGACCGCCTCGGTTCCGGCGCGCGCGGGCAGCTCGGGCTTGAAGCCGTAGGTGCCGCGGATGGTCCACAGGTCGTGGTTGTGGATGGGCGAGAGCAGGATGCGCAGGCGGACCTCGCCGGGGCCGGGGGTCGGGGTCTCGACCTCTTCGACGCCGAGGACGTCGGCGGGCTCGCCGAACTCGTGGTGGATGACTGCGCGCATGGAATGCCTCCGTGGTTATTTTGTAACGACCGGTCTAATATAGACCTCGACGCCGCGGATGCAACAGGGCCGGCTCGACCTCTCGCCCCCGAGGTTCTCGCGCCCGTCGCAGGGGCGCGCCGTCACGAGTCACTCCGAGGAGACAACATGGGCAGGATGCCGAGCTTCGACCGCTCCGCCGTCGTCGACGCCGCGCGGGACGTCTTCTGGCGGCGCGGCTACGCCGAGGCGGGCATCGCCGAGCTCGAAGAAGCCACGGGACTCACCCGCTCGAGCATCTACCACGCCTTCGGCAGCAAGCGCGGCCTGTTCGACGCGGTGCTGTCCGCCTACCTCGACGGCGTCGTGCGCACGCGGTTGCGTCCCCTCGGAGGGGGAGACCCGGGTGCACTCGAGGCCTACGTCGACGATATGAGCGCGGCCATCGCCGCCGACGCGCCCCGCGCCCGGTTGGGATGCCTGCTGCTGAACGCCGGCTCGTCGCCGCTCGCCAGCGAGGACGCCGAGGTGCGCACGCTCGTCTCGGACTACGCGGCCGAGATGCGGGCCGCGATCCGCGCCGCCGTCGGCGACCGCCGGCCCGATCTGACCCCGGATGCCGTCGAGGCCCTCGCCGCGGTGTGCGCTTCGCTCGTGGTGGCCGGCCTCACCCTCGCCCGCGCCGACCGCGACGCGGCGCTGGCGACCCTGGCATCCGTTCCGACGACGCTGGAGTCCTGGGGACGCACCGCGGCCTGAGCCGGCGCGTCGGCGCGGGACGATGCGTGCGGCGATTCCGACGAGACAGCTGCCGTCTGACAACTCGGTTGCAGGATGTCGCCGAGTTGTCAGCAACATGCAGTCTCGGCGGGCGGGCGGG
>NZ_QAJB01000299.1:0-5716 GCF_003061325.1 Microbacterium sp. HMWF026 | reverse complement strand
GGAAAGTCCCGCGAGCGGAGCGGGCCCCGGCGCGCGAACCGCCGTCCCGGCGGCGATGTCGGCGCCCCCTCGTAGACTCGACGGGTGCCGAACCCCTACGCTTCCCAGCTCGCCGCGATCCCCGTCGTCCGGCGCGAGGCGAGCGTGCTCGGCGGCACGACGGCCTACTGGGTGTACGGAGACGACGACGCCGACACCACGATCGTCGCCGTGCACGGCTTCCGCGGCGAGCACCACGGTCTCGAGCCGGTGGTGGCGCATCTTCGCGGCATCCGGGTCATCTCACCCGATCTGCCCGGTTTCGGCGAGACCGCTCCGCTCGCCGGGCGCGCGCACGATCTCGACACGTACGCCGCGTGGCTGCGCGCCTTCGTCGAGCAGGTCGCTCCCGGGGCGGTCGTCCTCGGCCACTCGTTCGGCTCGATCGTGTCGGCCGCAGCCGTCGCCGGCGGACTCGCGACGCCCCGTCTGATCCTGGTCAATCCGATCGGCGCTCCCGCCCTCGAGGGGCCCCGCGGCATCCTGACCCGACTGGCCGTGTTCTACTACCTCGCCGGGGCCCGATTGCCGCGTCCCCTCGGCGAGCACCTGCTGCGCAACGGCCTCATCGTGCGCGTCATGAGCAACGCGATGGCGAAGACCCGCGACCCCGCGCTGCGGCGCTTCGTGCACGAACAGCACGACGAGTACTTCTCGCGCTTTGCCGACCGCGACGTCCTGCACGAGGCGTTCGTGACGAGCGTGTCGCACGACGTGCGCGAGTTCGCCCCCCGCATCGCCCAGCCGACCCTGCTCGTCGCGGCGCAGAAAGACGACATCACCCCGATCGAGGCCGAGCGTCACCTGGCGACGCTGTTCCCGGATGCCGAGCTGGTCGAGATCCCCGAGGTCGGACACCTCATCCACTACGAGACGCCGCAGGTCGCGGCATCCGCGATTCGGGAGTTCCTGGCGGGGGAGTGACGAAGACCGCGTCGTGCCCGCGTCAGGCTGGCGTCTCCGCCTTCCGGCGGCGGTAGGCGTTGACGTTCATCCGGTTTCCGCAGTTGCCCGAGTCGCAGTACCGTTTCGAGCCGTTCTTCGAGAAGTCGACGTAGACGCCGTCGCAGTCGTCGGCGTCGCACACGCGGACGCGCCCGTACTCGTCGGCGCGGATGACGTCGACGAACGCCATCGCCGTCTCGATGAGCATGCGCTGAGCGAGGTGGTCGGACGCCTCGGACGCGTGGATGTGCCAGTCGAACTCGTCGTGACGCACCAGCTGCGGCAGTGCCCGTCCGTCGCGCAGCATCGCGTTGACGAGGGGCACCGCGTCGTCGCGATCGACGTTCCACAGCCGCTGGATACGGGAGCGGATGCCGCGCACCGCGGCCAATTCGCGGTCGTCGCGCACCCGCGAGCCCGTGTAGGTGTGCCGCTCAGCGAAGTCGTCGAGCTCGGCCATCGTCGTGAGGCTGTCGACCCCGCTCGCCTCGGTGTGGGGCAGGGTGTTGACCAGCTCGACGGTCGCGCGCAGCACCAGTTCGGTGTCACGGATGAAGACCATGTTGACTCCTGACATTCCCAGGTCGTACTGTCACGAGTGTAAACGTTCTTGACCCCTGACAGCAGGCCCGCATGACCACGTCGTCCGTCACCCTTCCCCGTCCCGTCCGCCACGGCTCCGGCGCCGTCACGGGACTGCTCATCGCCGTCGCCTCGGCCCTGGCCTTCTCGTCCAGCGGCCCCTTCGTCAAACCGCTGCTCGACGGCGGGTGGTCGCTCGGCGCCGTGCTGCTCGTGCGCATGGGCGTCGCCGCCCTGCTGCTCTCGCCGGCGCTGATCACGGCCGTCCGCCGTCAACGCGGCTTCGTCCGGCGCCACGGCCTGCTCATCCTGGCCTTCGGGCTGACCGCGGTGGCCGGATGCCAGGTGTTCTACTTCGCGGCGATGCAGCGGATGCCGGTCGCCGTCGCCCTGCTGATCCAGTACATCGCTCCCGTGCTCATCGTCGTCGCCGTGTGGGTGCGCACGCGCCGGGCACCGTCGAAGGCCGTCCTCGTCGGCTCGGTCGTCGCGATGACCGGACTCGTGCTCGTGGTCGACATCAGCGGCGCGCGCTTCGACCTGCTCGGCACGCTTTTCGCGCTCTGCGCCGCGGTGTGCGCGGCCGCGTACTTCGTCATCGCCGGGCGCACCGGCGACGACCTGCCGCCCCTCGCCCTCGCCGCCGGCGGCCTGCTCGTCGGGACAGTGCTCATGGGCGCCCTCGTGGGCGTCGGGGTGCTGCCGTTCGCCGCCCCCTCGATCACGGTGTCGCTCGCGGGGCTCGAGGTGCCCGGCATCCTTCCCCTGCTCTGGGTGGGTGCCGTGGCGACGACCCTCGGCTATGCGCTCGGGGTGATCGCGGTGCCGCGGATCGGCTCGAGACTGGCGTCGTTCGTCGGCCTGAGCGAGGTGCTGTTCGCGCTCGGCTTCGCCTGGCTGCTGCTCGGCGAGGCGCCCGCGCCGATCCAGTTCGTCGGCGGCGCGCTCATCCTCGCGGGGGTGGTGCTGGTGCGCCTGGATGCCGGGAGCCCCGCCGAACCGGAGGCCGAGACGTCGAGCATCCCCGTGGTGCCGTCGCCCTAGACGCGAGGGGCGGGGCCCGGCGTCAGGCGTGCTCGCGCGCGAGACGCATCAGCGGATCGACGCGGTAGCCGATCACCTCGCCCATCACCAGAGACGTCTCGGTGCGCTCGACACCCTCGATCGCGAGGATGCGCGCGTCGGTGTCGAACAGGTGCTGCGTGTCGCGGCACGCCACGCGCACGAGCAGATCGACCTGTCCGCTCAGCCCGTGCGCCTGCAGCACCTCGGGCACCTTCGCCAACTCGTCGCGGATCGCCGGCAATTCGGCCTGGCGCACCGTCACCTGCAGGAACGCCTCGATGGGGAACCCCAGCGCCTCGGCCGACAGCGTCCGCTCGAACGACAGGAACACCCCGCCGCGCTCGAGCCTGCTCATGCGCGCCTGGACGGTGTTGCGCGACAGGCCGAGCTTCTCGGCGAGCGCAACGACGGTGGCCCGCGGATCGGCGGACAGGGCGCGGAGGAGGTCGAGGTCGACCGCGTCGAGCTTGCTCATGCTGCGAAACATTAGCAGTGCGGCTGCCTCGCGCAATGCGCACTGTGCTCAATATGGCGGCGAGGTCTTGAGCGGGGTGCATTCCGCGCGTACGGTCGGCCACGTCGGCGCCGTTGCCGGCACCCGGACCGCCCGGGCTCTCACGAGGAGCCCCGGGCCGCACCTGGAGGGATGACGATGACGTACACCCAGACCACGCCGGAGCAGGGGACCGCCGACCGCGGACCCGCCGGCACCCGCGGCGACGTGGACGACGTCGTCCGCCTGCTCGACGTCGACGGCACGCGCCTGCCCGACACCGAGCTCGACCCCTTCATCGCCGACCTGTCGCCGCACGAGCTGCGCGCGCTGCACCGCGACATGGTCCTCACCCGTCGCGTGGACGCCGAGGGCGTCGCCCTGCAGCGCCAGGGACAACTCGCCCTCTGGGCGCCGTGCCGCGGACAGGAGGCCGTCCAGGTCGGCACCGCCCACGCCCTCGCCCCCGGCGACTTCGTGTTCCCCAGCTACCGCGAGCACGGCGTGCTGCTCGGTCGCGGGGCGAAACCCGCCGACTACGTCCTCGCCTGGCGCGGCGAGGAGCACTCCGCGTACGACCACACCACCATCAACGCCGCACCACCCCAGATCATCATCGGGGCGCAGTCCCTGCACGCCACCGGGTGGGCCATGGGCGCCCAGCGCGACGGCTCGACCGACGTCGCGGTCGCCTACTACGGCGACGGCGCCACCAGCCAGGGCGACGTCAACGAGGCGATGGTGTTCGCCTCGTCGTTCCGCGCGCCCGTGGTGTTCGTCTGCTCGAACAACCAGTGGGCGATCAGCGAACCCGTCACCGTGCAGGCGAAGTACCCCATCGCGGGCCGGGCGCCGGGGTTCGGCATCCCGAGCATGCGCATCGACGGCAACGACGCCCTCGCCTGCGTCGCCGCGATGCGCTGGGCCCTGGACCGCGCCCGCCGTGGAGACGGACCGTCGTTCATCGAGGCGGTGACCTACCGCATGGGCCCGCACACCACGAGCGACGACCCCACGCGCTACCGCGACGCGGACGAGGTCGAGGCGTGGACGCGCCGCGACCCCATCGCCCGCCTCGAGGCGTACCTGCGCGCCGAGGGCGTGCTCGACGACTCGGGACTCGACGAGGTCGCCCGCGCGGCCGACACGCTCGCGGCCGAGGTGCGCGCCGCGTGCATCGGGGCCACCACCCGCGACCCCGGGACGATGTTCGACCACGTCTACGCCGAGCCCCACGCCGCGCTCGCGCAGCAGAAGGCCGACTACCTCGACTACCTCGCCGGCTTCGAGCAGGAGGGCGACCGATGAGCATGCTCACCCTGGGCTCGGCCATCAACGCCGCCCTCGCCCGCACCCTGCAGGACGACGACAAGGTCCTGCTCATGGGGGAGGACATCGGCAAGCTCGGCGGCGTCTTTCGCGTCACCGACGGTCTGCAGCAGCGTTTCGGCGCCCAGCGCGTGATCGACAGCCCCCTCGCCGAGGCCGGGATCGTCGGCACCGCGGTCGGACTCGCCCTGCGCGGTTACCGCCCGGTCGTCGAGATCCAGTTCGACGGGTTCGTCTACCCCGCGTTCGATCAGATCGTCTGCCAGGTCGCCAAACTGCACTACCGCAGCAACGGACGGATCCGGATGCCGATGGTCATCCGCATCCCCTGGGCCGGCGGCGTGGGAGCCGCGGAGCACCACTCCGAATCGCCCGAGGCCTACTTCGTGCACACGGCGGGCCTGCGCGTGGTCGCCGCCTCGAACCCGCAGGACGCGTACGTGATGCTGCGGCAGGCCGTGGCATCCGATGATCCCGTCATCTTCTTCGAGCCGAAGAGGCTGTATCACTCCAAGGGCGAGGTCGACCTGGATGCCGATCTGGCCGACGCCCCGCCGATGCACCTCGCCCGCGTGGCCCGCGAGGGCACCGACGCCACGATCGTCACCTACGGCGCCCAGGTGCGCACCGCGATGGACGCCGCGCTCGCCGCGGAGGACGAGGGCATCTCGCTCGAGGTGATCGACCTGCGCTCGCTGTCGCCGCTGGACATGAACACCGTCGCCGCCTCGGTGCGCAAGACCGGACGCGTCGTCGTCACCCACGAGGCCGCGCGCGAGGCGGGGGTGGGGGCGGAGCTGGTCGCGAGCATCACCGAGCAGTGCTTCCACCACCTCGAGACGCCGCCGCAACGCGTGACCGGGCACGACATCCCGTATCCGCCGTCGAAGCTCGAGAAGCACCACGTCCCCGACCTGGACCGGATCCTGCACGCCGTGGACCTCGTCCTCGAGCGCGGAGCGGGTTCGGAGGTGCTGTCGTGATCGCCGAGTTCCGCCTGCCCGATCTGGGCGA
Organism: Microbacterium sp. HMWF026; assembly: GCF_003061325.1. NCBI lineage: Bacteria > Bacillati > Actinomycetota > Actinomycetes > Micrococcales > Microbacteriaceae > Microbacterium > Microbacterium sp. HMWF026. The sequence continues at coordinate 249 of NZ_QAJB01000299.1, read as the reverse complement.
GGGTCTTCCCGAGGCCGAGATCGTGCAGTGGCTGGTCGCCGAGGGTGACGACGTGACGCTCAACCAGACGATCGCCGAGGTCGAGACGGCCAAGGCGATCGTCGAGATCCCCTCGCCCTACGCGGGCACCGTGCAGGGCCTGCACGCCGCGGCGGGCGACGTCGTGGCGGTCGGGTCGCCGCTGGTGTCGTTCGCGGTGGAGGGGGCGGATGCCGGGAGCCCGGCGGCGGGCACGGGGGCCGGCACGGC
>NZ_QAJB01000298.1:21035-22851 GCF_003061325.1 Microbacterium sp. HMWF026 | reverse complement strand
CGGCAGACCCCGCGTGGACGGTGACGGTCAGCGTGCCCGCGAGCGACTCGAGGGCGGCGCGCAGGTCGTCGGCGCGGTCGGGGGCGATGGACACCTCGACGATCCCGGCGAAGGCGCCCGCCAGTTCGGCGAGTTCGCTGTTCTCCCAGTTGCCGCCGTGGGAGTCGACGATGTCGGCGACCGCGGACACCAGGCCCGCTCGATCGTCGCCGACGACGGTGAGCACGAGGGTGGTCATGTCGACAGCGTAGCCAGCGGACGACTCACGCGGTCGCCGTGGCGGCATCCCACCGTCGTGTCGCGGCGGCGTTGAGCACGGCGGTCGCGAGCACGAGAGCGGCCGCGACGGCGGGCAGGAGCATCGCGGCCTCGACCGAGACGCTCTCGGCGACAGCGCCGGTGATCGCCGACGACAGCGCCTGCGCGAGGGTCAGCGCCGAGGCGAGCAGGGTCATCGTCGAGGCCGACCGCCCACGCGGCGCGCGGAGCCCGGCGAGGCTGAAGACCGTGACGAGCGAGGGACCGACGCCGATGCCCATGAGGCACAGCACGACCGTGACCGTGACGACCGACCCTCCGACGGTGTACGCGCCCGCCGAGGCGGCCAGCACCGCCGCGAACGCGACGAGCCGCCACCGCAGCGCGAACGCCTCGGGCAGCAGCGCCACGGCCAGAGCGAGCACCGCCGAACCGACACCCATCACGCCGTAGAGCAGGGCTCCCGCTTCGGGAGCGCCCTGGGCCTCCATGAAGGCCGTCAGCGAGGTCAGCGTCGAGCCGAAGAACAAGCCCACGCCGAAAACCGCCGCCACCAGCACGGTCAGACGCGGCCGCAGCAGCTCTCGTGCCGGCGCCATCTCGGCGCGCTCCGCGCGTGCGGGCACGGCGCGCCCGGTCGGGTGCAGGGCGAAGGCCGTGACGAACACGAAGCTCAGCACCGCCGCCCCGGCGATGGGCGCCCACGGGGCGATGAGCGCCGCCAGCACGCCCACGACGAAGGGACCGATGACGAACGCGGTCTCGTCGGCCGCCGATTCGTAGGCCATCGCGCGCGAGAACGTGCGCTCGCGCCGCTCGGGGCGCACACGCTCGCCGATCAGCGCCATCACGCGACTGCGCGACATCGCCGCGGTCTGCGGACCGGTCAGTCCGATCGCGGCCGCGGCGACCAGCAGCAGGGCGTCGCCCGTGCGCGAGGCGACCACCAGGGGGAAGATCGCGAGCAGGATGCCGTTGGCCAGACCCACCGGGATGAGAACGCGTCGCTGCCCGAATCGATCGGCGAGGTCGCCCAGCACGGGACCGGCGACGACCACGCCGAGACCGACGGCGGCCGAGGTGAGGCCGCCGAGGGCCACCGAGCCGCGCAGCGCGACGACGATGGCGAGCACGCCGACGGTCATCATGGCGAACGGGAGCCGGGCGACGAACGCGATCGGGAAGTACCAGAACCCCGTGTGATGCACGAGCGGGCGGTCGAGGACGGCGGATGAGGACGCGGGCAGTGACATGGAGCGGTCTCCGGGAGGCGATGGAACGTGCCGCCTTGCCGGACCGGTAGGTAGGTGCACTCTGTGCGGCGGGGTGATCCCGCGTCTTCATTCTACCGTGGGTGGCGAATGGCCGCCCGGGTCACGACACGAGCGCGACGACGGCGGCGATCACCGACGCCAGAGCCAGCACGAGGGCGATCGCGATGAGCACCGTGTGGACGATCAGGAACGCCGTCGGCTTGCCCGCGGCATCCCGCGCCCGGGGGTCTTTCGCGATGCGAGGGTAGAAACGCGGCCAGACGACCGCGTTGAACACGGCGTTG